>DATLWQ010000452.1:0-3735 GCA_035576225.1 Fimbriimonadaceae bacterium
AACCATCAAGATGATCGAACGCCTGCGCACGACTTATGCGAACTGCGGCACAGTACTGCAGTCGTACCTGCACCGGACTCCTGGCGACGTGCAGAAGATGATCGGACTGAAGGCGCGCGTGCGCATCGTCAAGGGCGCGTACTTCGAGCCGGACACGGTGGCATACCAGATGAAGCCGAAAGTTGACGAGATGTACGTCGCGTGCGCGAAGACGCTCTTGTGCGAGGGCAATTATCCGGCGATCGCCACTCACGACCCGAAGATCATTGAAACGCTCAAGACGTTCATCCAGAAGGAGGGAATCCCAAACGAGCGGTTCGAGTGGCAGATGATCTACGGCGTGCGACGCGACCTGCAGGAGATGCTCCTCAAGGAGGGGTACAACATCCGGATCTACATCCCGTATGGAGCGGCCTGGTATCCGTACTTCAGTCGTCGGCTCGCGGAACGGCCGGCCAACATGCTCTTCATCCTCAAGTCGCTCTTCAAAAAATAGGTAGAGTCAAAGACGCCCCATGGATCTTTTTCAAGCGCTTAGGGACAGTTACCTCACCGAGGGTCTGACGGACGACCAGGTTCGTGCGATCGAGGCCATCTCGGAGGGACTGATCTGCAAGGACTTGCAGGAGGTCATCCGCGAGTTCGACGAACCGAGCGACGTCTTTATCCTGGTCCACGGGAAGGCGCGCGTGACCACCAACTCCGGCGAGCCGATCGCGAGACTGAAGGACGGATCGATCTTCGGGGAGATCGCGCTTTTTTCGGACACACAGAGGACCGCGAGCGTGCTGAGTGACGGCGTTTCAAAGTTCGTCAGGATCGATGGCAAGAAATTGAACGCGCTCATGGACGACAAGCCCGAGATCGGAGTGAAAATTCTGCGCAACGTGGGAAGGACGCTTTGCGCGCACCTGCGTTCGTCCAACGTGCAACTCGAGTCGATCCTTCGGACGCTCTAGGTCGTCTGTCTCGACTGTTCCTCTTGTGAGGCAGGCTGTGCCTGCGACAGGTTTTCGCGGAGCGGGTCCACTTCTTCTTCAATGCGTTCCGTGATCCTCTTCGTCAGTGCCCTTGCCGCGCGGCGTCCTGATTTAACCAGACTTCTGAAGACCAACCATCCTAGCCCGAGAAGGCCGCCTGCGGCGAGGAGGCCCGTTCCAACCCTGCCCGACTCCAGGAAGTTTGCAAAGAGAATGAACGAAAGGATGATCGGCATATGCATGCCGATAAAGTACGCGCTCAACGGTAAATATTTGACCTTGAGCTTCGTCCTTCCCTTCCTTGACTCAACATTGACATAAACCATGTGGACGCCAGTCATGCCTTGACCTGACAAGGTCCGTCCTACCTGCATCAGCCCTACCCTTCCATTCCTCTTCACCATGTTGGAAATCGTGTCGAAATCTTCTGGATCCATTTCGCCATCGACGACACGCTCGAACTCTTCGGTCATGTTGAATAGACCGACGGTGGATTTCTCCTCTGTATCGAGCCCGGCTATTGCGCGGTCGATGCACGACTGGTCGATGCCGGCTTCTTTCGCGATCTTTCTTAGTTCTTCCTCGGTTACGCCTGGCGTGTAGTCTCCCGACTTGGACTCCTCTTGGAGGCGCACGGCGCGCTGGAGGATCTCTCCGGCCTCTTGTTCGCTGAAAAGTTTGTGCTTGCTCATCTTCGGATCGTTGTTCAAAGTTTTCTACCCGCGCTTGCTTTCGTGAGTTGCGGTCAGCGGGCCACGCGGAATCCGTCTGCAGCGTCCCATGCCGGTGAGGTCGGTACGTCCGCGTAGTCGCGGGCGTCTCCTTGTGTCTTTGCGCTCCTGAGAATGTCCGCAAGTTCCTTCGGAACGTCGTCGCCCGGCTGCCAATCGGCGAACTCACGACCGAGGTAGCCGGTGTCGATGTCGCCTTTTGCGAAACCTTCGCTGGAGACGACCGCAAGGACGTACTCGATGTTCGTCTTGACGCCGAGAACGTGGAAGTCTTCGAGCGCGCACTGCATCTTTCTCACTGCGGCGCTCCTGTCTTCGCCGAAGACGATGAGTTTTGCCAGAAGGGAGTCGTAGAAACGCGTAACTTCCCCGCCCTGGCCGAAGCCCGTGTCGACGCGCGCCGTGGGGTCGAGCGGCTCAGCCCACGCAACGATCTCTCCGACGCTGGGCAGAAATCCTTTGGCGGGGTCCTCGCTGATGATGCGCGCTTCGATCGCATGGCCGCGCAGTGCGCTACGGTCGCCTTTGAGGACGGGTTCGGGCAGATTGAGTTCTTCCCCGCTTGCGATCTTGAGTTGCCACTGCACGAGGTCGATGCCGGTCACCATCTCGGTGACTGGGTGTTCGACCTGCAACCGCGCGTTGACCTCGAGGAAGTAGAACTCGCCGCTCGCCGAATCGACCATGAACTCGATCGTGCCCGCGTTCTGATATCCGGATGCGAGGACCAGTTTCATCGCGGCCTTGCGCATCTTCTGCCAGAGTTCGTCGGTCATGTACGGCGAGGGCGCCTCCTCGATCACCTTTTGATGTCGGCGCTGGATGGAGCACTCCCTTTCATAGAGGCACGCGACGTTGCCGTGGTGGTCGGCAAGGACCTGCACCTCGATGTGGCGCGGGCGCTCGATCAGTTTTTCGACCATCATCGCGCCGTCGCCAAAGGCTTTTTCTGCCTCCTCGCTTGCGAGGCGGCACTCGCGCTCGAAGTCGCCTTCTTCTCTGACGACGCGCATTCCTCGGCCGCCACCGCCTGCGCTGGCCTTGAGCATGACCGGGTAGCCGATCTTTTTCGCTTCCTTCTTTAATTTGTCGGTCGTCGCGCCGGGCTCGAAGTAGCCGGGCGTGACCGGCACGTTCTGTTCAACGGCGAGGCGCTTGGCATCGATCTTTGCACCGAGGCGGCGCATGGCGACGGCCGGCGGGCCGACAAAGACGAGGCCTTCGGCGATGACGCGCTCTGCGAACTCTGCCCGCTCGCTGAGGAACCCGTACCCGGGGTGGATCGCGTCGGCACCTGCCTTCTTTGCGGCGTCGATGATGCGGTCGATGTTTAAGTAACTGTCCTTCGCCTCCGGCGGGCCGATCTCGACCGACTCGTCGGCGAACTTGGGGTGCATCGCGTCGCGATCCGCCTCGGAATAGACGGCGACGGTGGAGATGCCTAACTCACGCGCCGCTCGGAAGATGCGGCAGGCGATTTCGCCACGGTTCGCAACGAGGAGTTTGTTGATCATCTCTCGACGACGAACGACGCCTTGCGCTTTTCAAGAAACGCGGCGACGCCCTCCTTTCCTTCTTCCCCGCTTCTCGCCTTGGCCAGAAGGCGTGCAGACTGCTCCATCGGGTAAGGGCCGTTGACGGCGACCTCCTTTGCGCTTGCGACGGCCATGGGGCCGTTGCGCAGGACGTCTTTGACGACCGCTTCTACGGCGTCGTCCATCTCTTCGGCGGTTACGACTTTGTGAACAAGGCCGATGCGCAGGGCGTGGTCGGCTTCGAAGACCTCGCCGGTCGTGAAGAGGTGCCGCGCGTGGCCGTTGCCGATCTTGGGGATCACGAACGGGGAGATGGTGGCCGGGATGAGGCCCAGGCGGACCTCGCTGAAACTGAACTTGGTGCCCTCCGCGGCGATTGCGACGTCGCTGGCGGCGACGAGGCCACAGCCTCCGCCGAAAGCCGCTCCCTGGACACGAGCGATGACGACCGCGGGACACGCTGAGAGGGCCTCGAATAGGTGGCCGAGT
>DATLWQ010000453.1:0-3427 GCA_035576225.1 Fimbriimonadaceae bacterium
CTGAACGTATGGTTCTGGATTGCTGGATCATTTACAGTCGGTTATCTCGCCTGGGAGCTCTCCGCGTATAAACTCCTGTTGGCTGGATGGGAGGCGGCATCGAAGAACGGAGTCGGTGTCAAACCGGAACTAGTCCATAACTATTACTCTAGTCATCCCTACGACCTAAACTTTCAGTGGCGGTGGGTGTTTGGTTTTCTGCAGTTGGCCTTGACTGTTGGTATGGGCGCGCTGTGCGTCCTTTACGCATTTCATCAGAAGCTCAAGGAAGTCGAGGATCACCGCCTTCCGTGAGTGCAACGCCCTGCAGGTCAGTTCAGAACTACTTGTCCAGCGTCACCATCACTTTCTGCCGCAACGCGGCCTGCGCTGCGGCCAGCCGAGCGATCGGCACGCGGTACGGCGAACAGGACACGTAGTCAAGCCCGATCTTGTGGCAGAACGCGACCGAGTCCGGCTCACCGCCGTGCTCGCCGCAAATGCCCAGTTTCAGTTTCGGCTTGACCGACCGCCCCTTGGCGACGGCCATCTCCATCAGCACGCCGACACCGCTCTGGTCGATCGACTCGAACGGGTCGCACGGAAGAATCTTCTGCGCGACATACGGCTTGAGGAACCGGTCGCTGTCGTCGCGGCTGAAGCCGAACGTCATCTGCGTCAGGTCGTTGGTGCCGAAACTGAAGAAGTCCGCCTCTGCCGCGATCTCGTCCGCCGTAATCGCACCGCGCGGGACCTCGATCATCGTGCCGAAGACGTACGGGATGTCAACGCCCTGCTCTTTCACGACCTTTTTCGCCGTCGCTTCGAGCCGCTCACGCACGAACCGCAGTTCGTTCACGTGACCGACGAGCGGGATCATGATCTCTGGGTGCGCCGCACCGCCTGACTTGATGACCGAAGCAGCGCCCTCAAGAATCGCGCGCGTCTGCATCTCGACGATCTGCGGGAACACGATCGAGAGTCGGCAGCCACGCAGACCCATCATCGGATTGACCTCGTGCATCGTCTCGACCTCGCGCAGCAGCCGCTCCTTCTTGGGATCCGACTTGCCTTGCGAGCGGAGCACGGCGACGTCCGCGATGAGTTCTTCCAGGCTCGGTAGGAACTCGTGCAGCGGTGGGTCGATCAGACGGATCGTCGCGGGCCTGCCCTCTAGGGCGCGGAAGATTCCAGCGAAGTCCTCGCGCTGGAAGACGAGCAGTTCGTCGAGCGCCTTCTGCCTGTCGTCGTCGTTCTCGGCCAGGATCATGCTCTGCACGACCGGCCTGCGCTCGCCTTCGAAGAACATGTGCTCGGTGCGCGTCAGGCCGATGCCCTCCGCCCCAAAACGCAACGCCAGTTCCGTGTCCTCCGGCGTGTCGGAGTTCGCGCGCACGCCAAGACGACGGAACTCGTCGGCCCAGCCCATAAAGGTGCCGAACTCTCCGCCGAGTTTCGGCTCTTCGACAGGCACCTCGCCGAGGATGACCTCGCCGACCGTCCCGTTGATCGAGATGACCTCGCCCTCCTTGATGACCTTGTCACCGATGGTGATCGTTCCGGCGCGCGAGTCCACTTCGATGTCCGAGCATCCGGCGACCGTCGGGATGCCAAAGCCGCGCGCGACCAAAGCCGCGTGGCTGGTCATGCCGCCCTTCTCGGTCAGAACGCCCTGCGCAGCGAGCATGCCCTTCAGGTCGTCGGGGCTGGTCTCCGCGCGGACGAGGATGACTCGCTCGCCCTTTCCGCCCTTGCCGAGTTCTGCCGCGCGCTCGGCGTCAAAAACGACCTTGCCCGTCGCAGCGCCCGGCCCAGCAGGGAGCCCCGTGGCAACGACGTCGTACTTTGCGCCGGGCGAGATGACCGGCAGCAGACAATGGTTCAGGAGTTCAGGATCGACGCGGTTGACGGCCTCTTCCTTTGTGACGAGGCCCTCGGCCACCTGATCGACTGCGATCTTGATCGCCGCGTTGCCGGTGCGCTTGCCCGTGCGGCACTGCAGGATGAAAAGACGGCCGTGCTCGATCGTAAACTCGATGTCCTGCATGTCCTTGTAGTGCGCCTCGAGCCGGTCGCACACATCGGTGAACTCCTTGTAGAGTGCGGCGTTTTGGTTGGCGAGTTCTGAAATCGGTACCGGGGTCCGCACGCCCGCGACGACGTCCTCGCCCTGCGCGTTCATGAGGTACTCGCCAAAGACGTTCTTTTCGCCGGTCGCTGCGTTGCGCGTGAACGCGACGCCCGTGCCACAGTCCTCGCCGAGGTTGCCGAAGACCATCGCCTGGACGTTGACGGCGGTGCCGATGTCGTCGGGGATGCGCTCGCGCCGTCGATAGACGATCGCGCGCGCGTTGTTCCAACTGCGGAAGACCGCCTCGATCGCGGCCTGCAACTGCACCTGCGGATCCTGCGGGAACGGAGCGCCCGTCGCCTTCATCACGTGCGTCTCATAGCGGCGACAGAGTTCCTTCAGGCCGGCCGCGTCGACATCGAGGTCGTTCTTGACACCCTTCTCCTTCTTGAGATCCGCGAAGATGTGCTCGAAGTCGTGCTTGGAGACGTTCTCGTAGCGGTCGCTGTACGCGACGTCCGAGAGCATCATGATGAACCGGCGGTAACTGTCCCAGACGAACCGCTCGTCGGTCACTTTGATCAAAGCGGCGACGGTCTCGTCGTTGAGCCCCAAGTTGAGGACCGTGTCCATCATTCCAGGCATCGAGAACTTGGCGCCCGAGCGGACGGAGACCAGCAGCGGGTTCGCCGGGTCGCCGAACTTCTTGCCCAGTGCCTTTTCAACGTCACCAAGCGCCTTATGGACGTCGTTCATCAGCCCGGCGGGCAGGTTGGCGCCGTTGGCGTAGTACTCGTTGCAGACCTGGGTGGTGATCGTGAAGCCCGGAGGGACAGGAAGGCCGATGTTTGTCATTTCGGCCAGGTTCGCGCCCTTTCCTCCCAGGAGGTCGCGCATCTTGGCGTTGCCTTCGCGGAACAGATAGACTCGTTTCTCGCTCATTGTTCGGATACCGTGATGGAGGGGGTTGAAGACCCGAACGGCAACACTGGCGAACGAGCTTTTGCGACACTCATGGTACCTTTGCCAGGTACGGCGCATTGGGACGCGACGGCGGGACCATTGAACCTGAATCGGGCGTTGTGCTACCATAACGTCCGCCCCGAAAGGAGGTGCTCGGACATGAAGACAGGCATCCACCCGGCCAACTATCCCGCTCTGTTCATCGATGGTGACCACGAGTGGGTCGGTGTGACGACACAGGTGAGCGAAGAGAGCCGCGAGATCGACGGGATCGAGCACCAGGTCATCCGCGTGGAGATAAGCGCTTTTTCCCACCCCTTCTACACAGGCCAGAAGAAGATCGTCGACACAGCCGGACGCGTCGAGAAGTTCATGCGCCGGTACGGAAAGGGCCAGAAAAAGTAAAGATTTCAC
>DATLWQ010000454.1:0-3809 GCA_035576225.1 Fimbriimonadaceae bacterium
CTATGGCACGCCGGTTTGCGAGGAGGTGCCGACCAAGAACGTTGCCGACAGGGCATTGGCCTATGGCATTCCGGGGCTTGTCGCTGACGGACAGGACGTGCTCGACGTCTACGACAAGGTGACGCACGCCGTCGACTGGGCGAGGTCAGGGCACGGGCCGAGCATCGTCGAGTGCAAGACCTACCGCGCATACGGACACGGCGACCACGATGACGACCGCGCAGCGCGATATCGCGACAAGGACGAGGTCAAGAAGGGCCGCAGCCGCGATCCGCTCAAGATTTACAAGCACAAACTGGTCGAGATGGGCATCCTCACCGCTAAAGAAGCCAAGAAGTACATGGCCGAGAACAAGTCCGCGAAAGAGGTGATCGACATCGATTTTCCGCCCGAGGTCGTCGACTACCTGACTGAGGGCGTCGAGTTCGCACTGAAGTCCGAACTCCCCGAGGCCGAGGAGGCCGGTATGTGGGTGTTCAAGGAGGGCGACAATGGCTAGCGCCCCCGCACGCACAACGAAGAACTATTTGACGGCCCTGAAAGAGGCCCTCTACGAGGAGATGGAGCGCAACCCGGACATGATCTGCCTGGGTGAGGACATCGGTCGGCTCGGTGGGGCCTTCGGAGTCACCGACGGCCTTCAGGACAAGTATGGCCCCGACCGTGTCGTCGACATGCCGATCAGCGAGTCCGCGATCGTCGGCGTCGGCTGTGGCGCGGCGCTCAACGGAAAGACCGTGATGTGCGAGATGCAGTTCATCGACTTCATCTCGTGCGGCTTTGACCAGATCGTCAACACGACCGCGACGTTCCACTACCGCTCTGCAGGCAAAGTCTCCATTCCTCTCGTCATCCGGGGCCCGGCTGGCGCCTACGGCGGCGGCGCGCTCTACCACAGCCAGATGAACGAGGCTTGGTTCGCGCACTCACCGGGTCTGAAGATCGTCTGCCCGAGCAACCCGAGCGACGCAAAGGGACTGCTCAAGTCGGCCCTGCGCGACCCGAACCCTGTCATCTTTTACGAACTCAAGGAACTGTATCGCGACCGCAAGATCGAGGAGGACCTCCTGGACGGCGACGACGCGCTCGTGCCGCTCAGCAAGGCGAAGGTCGTCAGGGAGGGCGAAGACGTTACGATCGTGACATACGGCCAGTGCGTGTGGCAGTGCCTCCAGGCGGCTGAGAACCTGGAGCAAGAAGGCTTCTCGGCGGAGGTCATCGACCTCCGGACGCTCGTCCCGCTGGACAACGGGACGATCATCGAGTCGCTGAAGAAGACCAACAGGATCGTTACTGTCAACGAGGCCCCGATGACCTGCGGCTTTGCAGGCGAGATCCTCGCTAGGATCGCTCAGGACGCCTTCGAACTGCTCGATGCTCCCCCCGTCCGCGTGACCCGCATGGACACGCCGGTACCGTGGGTGAAGCCGCTCGAACTTTTCGTGCTCCCCTCGCCGGACAAGATTACCGAGGCTGCGCTGCGCGTCTGCCGCTACTGAGCCTCGGAAGGATCGACCAGCGCCCCTAGGAAAGCGATCACGCCGGTCCGCTTCTCAACGATCGCGTACATGAATGGTCGGTCGGCCGCAAAACCCACCTGTGCCGCCGCAGTTGTGGCTACGCTGGCACCGGCGCTTGCCGCAGTCGTCCCGCGCTCGTCGACCGTGATCTTTGTCATGTGGGTCATGATCGAGATGCTGTAGCCACGCTCGAGTTCGACCGAGACCGGACGCATGTTGCACTTGCTTGTGAAAAGGTCGGGCACCCCCAGGTCTGCGACCGTGTCAATCAGGTCGTACCTGCGATCGCAGGAGAACTTGGGCAAAGAGAGCGCGACGTCTTGCGTAGAAAACCCCCCAAGCATTGCGTTCCAGTTCTCGAACGTGAGCCAGTCGCGTACGTCGTCGATCGACTTGCCCTCGGCGGGAAGGATCAGGATCATCGAGTACTGGCCCTTCTTGTACGGAATCTCGACTGCCGACGCGACGTCGCCCTTCCAATAGTCGAAATCGCCAGTCAGCGACATCATCGGCGCAGTAATTTCCCCACCTGGCGTGTGGAAGCGCGCATTCTTCGTGTTCTTTGGATCGAAGGGCGTCTGCCACTCGTCGTCGAACGAGGCGGCGCTGACGACGAGAATGACCGACTTGCGAGTCAGTTCGTCAAGGACGTGCGTGATTTGGCCGCCCGTTCTCTCCTTAGCCCACTCGTTGACCAGGCGGGTGGCCTCGACGCCCGTGCCGCCCAGTTTGCGTACGACGGCGTCGTACTCGGCCGCCATGTCTCCGCCGAACGCCTTGTCCATCACCATCGGCCAGATCGACCACAGGGAATTCGCAGTCTTCAGCGGCGCTCCGTCGTCGTTTCTGAGCGAATTAAGTAATGCGCGCTGGCTCTCGTTGAATTCGTCGAGGCTGCTCTCGGACTGTCCGAACAAAGTAAGTAGTTGGCTCCTAGGCGACCCCGAGGTCGCGTTGAGCAGAATGCAGAGGTTGTGTCCGACGCTGAGTGGAGAGACGAGGTCGTTGTGCGAACTGCCGAGTTTGATCTGATCGGCGTACTGAAAGGCAAACCTGTTCAAAGGTTCGTAATTTGCGGCGTCCTTCTTGTTCGGGAGCCTGTCGGTGCTGGGTTCGGGCAGTGGAAACTCGGGCCCAATGTTGCAGGCGATCGCGAGAAAAGGGAGGATGAGCAGCCCTGCTCGACGCATATGCCCATTATAGGACGCCCGGCTCAGACGGGCTCGCCGAGGTAGGCCTCAATGACCTTGGGGTTGTTGCGGATCTCGTCGGGGTTGCCGCGCGCGATCTCTTCGCCGTGGTCGAGGACTACAATGGTCTCGCAAAGGCCCATGACAAACCGCATGTCGTGCTCGATCAGCAGCACAGTCTTGTCGAACTCGTCGCGGATCCTGCGGACGGTGTTTTGCAGATCCGCCTTTTCTAGCGGGTTCATTCCTGCGGCGGGCTCGTCGAGCAGCAACAGGTCGGGCTTCGTCGCCATCGCGCGGGCGATCTCCAGGCGGCGCTGCATTCCGTAGGGGAGGTCCGAGGATCTCGTGTTCGCGACCTTCTGAAGGTCCACCACCTTGAGCAGTTCCATCGCCTCCTCCTTCAGTTGCTCAGTCTCATTGACCGACCAAGGCATGTAGGTGATCGCGCTCATCAGGCCGGTCTTGTGCCGGAGGAAGCCCCCGACCACCACGTTCTCCAGGACCGACATTGACTTGAAGAGCCTGATGTTTTGAAACGTGCGACAGATCCCCTTTCGCGCGATCTTGTGCGGCGCGAGCCCGTTGATCCGCTCACCATGGAAGAGGATGTCCCCTTCCGTCGGATTGTAGACGCCGGTGATCAGATTGAAGCAGGTCGTCTTTCCAGCGCCGTTCGGACCGATCAGGCCGAACAGGATGCCCTTCGGCAGATCGAACGAGACCTTGTTGACGGCGACGAGACCGCCGAAACGAATCGTCGCTTCCTTGAGTTCCAGGACCGGTGTGCTCATGCGACGGCCTCCTTGCGCTTGAACACGTTCAACAGCCGCGTCAGCACCTTCTTGAGCCACGTCCAACTGAACTCGTGGTGCGCAAGCACTCCCTGGGGCCGCAAAAGCATGACGATGATGAGAGTGCCTGCAAATATCACCATGCGCAATCTGCTCACCTCGTAAGTCGTCTCCGCCAGTTTCGGAATCGCACTGAGTCCGAGGGACAAGATCTTCTGCACAATGGCTGCGCCGAGCACCGCGCCCGCATAAAGACCGATCCTCTTGCCGATCGAACCGTGAAACCTCGCTTCGATCCTCTTGAA
>DATLWQ010000455.1:0-7191 GCA_035576225.1 Fimbriimonadaceae bacterium
GAGTGCTACCCAATCAAGCACAAGGTCTTCGATAAGGGCCGATCGGGCGACGCGGCAGCCTGACAGAGACGGGTGCCAGGAGCCATGGAGGGCTGACCAGCGTGCTGGTACTGACAAGAAAGGTCAACCAGAGTATTGTGATCGGAGACGACATCGAAGTCGTCGTCCTGGAAGTGCGTGGCGAGCAGATCAGGCTCGGCATCAAGGCGCCCAGGGACGTCGTAGTCCATCGCAAGGAGATCTACGACCAGATCCAGGAAGAGAACAAAGCGGCATCCCAGACCAATCCCGCCGACGTGCCCGACCAGGGCGCAGAGTAACCGATGTCGTCGTGGCGCGCAAAGGTCGCAGAGCGCTGGCCCTATGCGGCATCGGTGGTCGCGGTCCTCATGTTCACGAGCATGCTTGTCGGCGCGTTCGTCACGTGGCAGGCCGGTGGCAGTCGCCTCCTCAGTTTTGTGCTCGCGTTCGTTGATCCGGTCCTGGCCGCCACACTTATGTTGGCCCTTTGCATGGTCGTGCCGGAACTGTACGCTGGTGGTCGCTTCCGCTTCCCACACTTCGTCACGCTGCCTTCTATCTATGTAGGGACGATCTTCATGCTCAAGTCCCTCGCCCGTGTGTCCACGACCGAGATCCAGCGCATCGAGGGCGCACGCCGCTTCGACTCGCTCTGGTCCTCGCCGCGCGTGCTTCTCTGGGACTGGGTGCTGCTCGTCGTGATCCTGTGGATCATCGGCTCGCTTTCGGTCATGCAGCCGTCCGAGGACGTAAAATAGCCCCTTGATGCTGGTGCACTTTGGGACACAGGCGCTTCGCGCGGGTTGGGAGTCCGCCGTCGTCTGCATAGGCACCTTCGACGGAGTCCACCTCGGCCACCAGGAGGTCGTGCGCACAGCCATTTCGAAGGCCCGTTCTGCGGGGGCACCTTGCGTGCTCGCGACCTTCGACCGCCATCCAGCGTCCGTCGTCGCCCCACATCGCGCACCGCGCTCTGTATCAAGTTTGGGTCAAAACCTAGACGTTTTCAGTTCGCTCGGCGTCGATGCTTGCATCATCCTCGCCTTCGACGAGGCCATGGCCGCCATGCCGGCCCAGGCATTCTTGGATGGGATACTGCGGGGTTCCCTGAGGGCCAAGACAGTGGTAGTAGGCCACGACTTCGCCATGGGGCACGGTCGTGAGGGCGACACCGCATGGCTCTCCTCGCGCATCGATACCGTCGTCGTTCCCGCCTTCCAGGTCGACGGGCACAGGGTCAGCAGTTCTGAAGTGCGCTCTTCGGTACAGGAGGGCGACGTTGCTCGGGCGCGCACCTTGCTCGGGAGGCCCTTCACACTTCGTGGCGTGGTCGTGCGGGGCCAGCAGTTGGGCAGAGAGATCGGCTTTCCGACAGCCAACATCGCGCTCTCGAGCGAAGTCGTCGTACCAGGCGACGGTGTCTACGCCTGCTCGTGCAAAACGCCGTTCGGCTTCTATAGGGCCGCAACGAACGTCGGTGTTCGCCCGGCAGTGGGCGGCGGGCCGCGCACGATCGAGGCTTACCTCGTCGACTACGGTGGAGAAAGCCTCTACGGTCGCTCCGTCGACCTGTCGTTCTTCGAGAGGTTGCGAGACGAAGAGGACTTTCAGGACATGGATAGCCTCAAATGCCAGATTGCAGAGGACGTTCGGCGGGTCGCTGCCATCGAGTACGCAACTGACTGACGTATTAATGAGGCAATCGTGAAAAAGTGGTTATGGATCCTTTCGGGAGTCGTCGTCGCCGTCCTGGCTGTCGTGTTCGTCGTTACGACTCCGAGCGACGAGCAGTTGGTGAGACAGGCTATCGACGAATCGGCACAGGCGAGCCAGGAGGGCCGGCCCGGGGGCGTGCTCGACCACCTCAGCAAGTCGCTGACCTTCAACGGCGCGCCTGTCGGTGACAAGGCGGAGATCTCCCGCGTCGTCCGACTCGCAAAGCCAGAGGTCAAGTTCAAGGACTACACGCCCTCGATCGATGGGGACAAGGCTACTGTCATTGCAGATGTCTACGTGAAACTCGACTATCTGGGCCTCCACTACGACCAGAACGTGAGGGGCGTCAAAGTCGACTTGGCCAGGGAGAGGGGGTTTCGCTGGCTTGTTTTCCCAAGTTCAAAATGGCGCATAACCAGCGTGTCTGCTCCTGACTTGTCCACACTTTCGGACTGAGTTCACTAGGTCGGCCGCCATAAACGCGGATTCTCGCGTTATAATGCTGGGAGCGGTGCCTAGTGTTCCGCAATCCGAGTGGTGAATATCGACATGAAGAAGCTGATTACTCTTCTCGCCATCCTTTCTGTGATGGGCTTTGTTATTGCGGGCTGCGGTCCGAAGAGCGACACCGGTGCGACAACCGGTAGCGGCGACGCGACAACCGCCCCTGCTGATAATTCCGGCAGTGGCGACATGGGCTCCAAGTCCGACGACACGTCTGCCACGACAGGCGGTGATTCGTCGGCTACGACCGGTGGCGATTCGTCTGCCACGACCGGTGGCTCAAGCGACTCCGGCAACTAGTCTTACAACGAGTTGAAACGACAGCGGGCCTCCTGACGAAGGAGGCCCGCAATTCTTTTACTTCGTCGCTTCTGCGCGCGACTTGATCGCGTTGAGGACGCCGTCCATGTTCTTGACGACGATTCCGTGGATCACTTTCTTTACGAGCGGACCGAGCCCCGGCACGACGTACTCGTACTCCAGCGTGCTGTCGAATCGTGTTCCCCCGTTCTCTTCCGAAAACCGCCACTGGCCCTCCATCTTGTCGTAGTCGCCGCTGACCTGTCGGAAGTCGCAGACGTGGGTGTCGTCGTTCCAGACGTCTTCTTGTCGCCACCGCACCTTGAGGCCAAAGGCGGTGATGACGCCCACCCAGTCGCACACCTGGCGGCTGCCCTCGCGCTCGACGACCTTGATGGATTCGACGTCGTCCATGTACTCTGGGAACGATTCGATGTCCTTGGCGACGGAAAAGGTGCGGTCGATCGGCGCGTCCACCCAGACGGATGTCTCGACTGTGGCCATAGGGCAAGAAATGTTACCAGCCTAGGCTCAAAGCGGTATCCTAGATTTAGCCCCGGCAAGCCGGGTCCGGCGTATACTTGGCTAGAGATCGGACGTCGAATACATATATGCGGATTGCACCGGTCTTGGTCGCTGCCGCGCTCTTCAGCGGCGCTTGGGCCGTCCCCCAGTCTCAAATGGCGGACGGTGGCGCATCCGTACCCAAAATCGACGCCAAGCACGAAAAGGACATCGAGGCAGACAAGAAACTGGGCGAGGAGTATTCCAAGCAGATTGCAAAGGAAGTCAAGTTCTCCGAAGACCAGGCGGCGATCGACCGCGTCACCCGCATTGGTGAAGACCTCGCAAAGATCGCGAACACGCAGAAGGTCAACGTCCTTTGGGGGGACTCTCGGCTTTCGCCCTTCGACTACACGTTCCACGTAATCAAGGGCGACGACGTCAATGCGTTCTCGATTCCGGGCGGCTACATCTACGTCTATGAAGGTCTGGTGAACGAAGTGGAGAGCGATGACGAGCTTGCAGGCGTGCTCGCGCACGAGATTGCACACGCGGCGTTCCGGCACATTGCAACGATGCAGCACGAACAGAGCAAGTTCAACATCGTCAACATCGGTGCGATCCTTGCAGCAATTTGGTCCCGTAGCGATGCGACGAAGATACTCCTGCCGACACAACTCCTCAACATCGGTATGCAGAGCGGGTGGAGCGTCAAGGCCGAGGAGGCTGCGGACTACGGCGGACTGCAGTACATGCTCAAGAGCAAGTACAACCCGCTCGGGATGCTCACGTTCATGGAGCGGCTCGCGTATCGCGACCGCCTTTCGCCACAGATCGCCTGGGGCATCTTCGAGACGCACCCGCCGAGCGAAGACCGCGCGCAGACTTTACTGAAGGAACTCAATGAGCACAACGTGCCTCTCCATCGCAGCCTCGTATCGTCGTCGTTGCGTGCGACGAGCAAGATCGGTGACAGCGGGATAGAACTGTTCTTCGGCCCGAACAAGATCCACGTCTTCGCCGGCGACGATTCACAGATGAGAGCGGACCGTGCCGTAGACAGGATCAACGCGTTCTGTGACAGCGTACCGGCGCTCTACGAACTCGAGGTGCGCGACTCATCGCTCTACGGCGAAGGAAGGCGCCTCTTTGAAATCGAAGAGACGGATGCAGAAGCCGAAAAGGTCAGCCTGCGAGACGCCGTCGCAAAGGCCAACCAGGCAATGAAGTCTGCCCTGTTCGATCTTTCCTACCGTGTCTGGACGACCCGGCCGGGGCTAGGCGACGCAGACCCCTCGCCACCGCCTCCGTAACCCTCTCGGCCGTATCACGCCCGTTGAAGGAGAGAGTCGCCTCGTACCCGCCTCGGTCGTAGTCGTCGGGCTGGAGGATGTACCCGATCCATCCGTTGCAGTGGCTTACGACGACCGAATGTGGAAAACCCATGGATTCCGCCAAAACTTGCACTTTACGCCCCGTTTCACTGGTCGGCTCGCCGGGAATTCCGATCAGAAGCAACGATCCGATCTGGAGAAGCGACACGGCGGCCTCAGGGGGCGCAAAACGCTTGATTAGAACCTGATCCAGGGGTGGAGGGGCTCCGAAGTCCTTGGCGAAGTCGGGGTGCGGCACCGGCGGATCCAGTGCGATTGGCTCGCTCGTCGCGGAGATTATTGGTAGTTTCCCAAGGAGCGCCGTGCTCTTAGCCGAGAGCCGCCCCTGGCGCAGTTTCTCCACAGTGGCCGCGAGGTTTTCCACAGGATCGTCGGTGGGGTAGTCGGGCGAAACGTCGCCGATCGCTCCGGGCAGCACTAGGCCGCCCTCGGCTCGCGAGTACGCGCCCGGCCAGTCTCCGCTTGTCCTCATCCGCTTTTCATCGTAGATGGTGCCGTGCGCCGCGTAGACGGTGAGTACAGGTTTTCCTTGGAAATCTATCCATGTCGCGGTCTTGTCCGGTTTCGCTCCCTTGCGCCGACCGTGGTTGGCGTCAACTCTAGCCGAGAGCAGTCTCAGTCCACCGGCATCCATGGCTGGCCCATCGAGAGCCTGCGTCACGGCGCTTGAGATTTTCTCCGCATACCACTCGAGCCACCGCCTGCTGAAGGCAGCAATGCCCGGGATTTTGAACGTCATGCGGTTATTGAGCATCTGGCTGTCCGGCGCGGAGTGAGTGTGTGTCGCCACCAGGAACAGGAACACGTCGTCTGGGATCCTAGACTTGACAGCGGCATAGAGGCTCTCAGGGACTGTCAGGGTCTCAATCGAGACGATGGCGACTTTCTGACCGTCGGTCTCGAAGACAAGAGCCCGGGCGTAGAGCGGGTCGCCTCCCGGCACCATCTTGTCGTCGCCGCGCGCTGTATAGCCGCCAAGTGGTAGCGCCTCGTCCGGTGTGATGTCGACCGTCGCCGTCTTGAAGACAGCGCCGGAAAGCACACTGAGCATCAGCGCCGCAGCGAACATCTCACACCAGTTTACGGTACCGGGCACGCATCTGGGTCGTCTGCTAGAATCACGAAGATGGGCTTGCGCGCGTCCCTATCGAGCGAGTCGTACAGTGCCGAGCCTGGCACTGCTGCGGTCGTAGCGGTCAATGTGACCAACGACGGGTCCGCGCTCATGAGGACGGAGATCCAACTGGAAGGGGTCGACCCGGAGTGGGTCGCGCTGCCCGTACCGGTCATCGAAGTTCCCGCAGGCGAGACCGTCACGGAACGGGCTTTTCTCAAGCCGCCGCGCGAACCGGAGAGCCTTGCTGGCTCTTATCCCTTTTCGCTGACGGTCAAGTGTCTCGAGACCGGCGACGAGCGATCGCTTCCTTCCGTCCTCGAGGTCCTTAGTTTTCACAACGTCAGTATCGACATCCAGCCGCGCCGTGCGCTGCTCTCGTCGCTCGCCTCCGAGACCGATTTCCAAGCCACGGTCATGAACCTCAGCAACGTCGAGCACACGTTGCGCCTCTTCGCGACCGACCATGGCGAAAACTTCACATTCAGTTTCGACAACGAGCAGGTGACGGTCGGCCCCGGAGTGCAGAAAACGGTCCGCGTGACGGCCACCGCCTCCAAGCGTGCGCTGATCGCGAACGCGCGCTTACAGCAATTCACGGTCGCATGCCGCAGCACCGACAACAAGACCGTCGCGAGTTCAACTCACGGCCAGATAGAACAGCGCGCGCTGATCACGCCTGGACTCTCTGCGCTAATTGCGCTTGTCGTTCTGATGATCGCGTCATCCATCGTTTTTTGGCCGCGCCCTCCGAGCATCGATACTTTCATCGTCCCGCCAGAGCCGATTCTAACCGGCAAGGACGTGACTGTGCACTGGTCGACCTCGCACGCAAAGTCGGTCACACTGGTCGTCGATGGTCGTCGCTTCGAAGACCTTCTGCCCAACGGCTCGCGGACGGTCACGATGAGCCACGCGGGCGACATCAAGTTCGACGTCATCGCGGTCAGCGGCCATCGGACTAGCGGAAACAAGGAGCGCATAGTCCAGGTGCGCGACCCGATCGTGCCGCCAGAGCCGCAGATCCTTTCGTTCGACATCGAGCCGAAGATCGTCACCGTCGGCCAAGTCATACAGGTGACGTATAAGTTGAGCGAGTCGGTGACCGACGCTGTGCTCTCGCCTACTGGCCTCAAACTCGATCTCAAGGCGGACGGGACGCAGTTGGAGGCGCAGTTCACGGGCATCCAGACGTACCGCCTTATCGCGCGCAACAGCGCGGGCCAGAGCACGGAGAAGTCGGTCGTCGTCCAGGTCGTACAGGGATCAAAGGCGTCGATCATCGTCTTCCGCGCAGAACAGGCCGTCGTCGACCCACTGACCAAGATCGTAACGCTGACCTGGCAGGTGAGCGGTTCGCAAAGAAGGGAACTGATCTATGACGGGCGCGAGCAGTTGCTCGACGAAGAGAGCGGCCAGCGCGACTTCCCGGTCCGCGGCGATACGACGTTCATCCTCCGCGTCTGGGACAGCGACGGCAATACGACGGAGCGGCAGGTGAGCGTAAAGATGGGGCCCGAGGACGGATTCACAGGGGGAACATTCAGCAGGATCAATCAATAATGCCAAGAGCACTGATATCAGTCACGGACAAAACGGGGATCGTCGAGTTTGCCAAGAGCCTTGTCGAAAACGGCT
>DATLWQ010000456.1:0-1586 GCA_035576225.1 Fimbriimonadaceae bacterium
GGCCGGAGTTCGTCCGCAAGGAGACTCCTCACACACTGGGCGGCGAGCCCGATCTGAACGCACCGCCGCCGCGTCTCCCCAATGGTAGAGTCGATTTCTCGGGAACATGGGAAAGTCGCAAGCCGCCGAGCGGACAGCCGAACCCGCCGCTTCCGAATCTCAATCCGGCAACGGATCCTCCGGTCGCGACTTTCTTCAACGTCGGACAGAACTTCGAGGGCGGATTGCCGTTCACACCGTGGGCAGCCGAGCTGCGCAAGCAGCGGATGGCGATCGACTCGAAGGAAAACCCGGACGCCCACTGTCTTCCTCTCGGGTTCATGCAACTCCACACGCACTCTCAGCCGCGGAAGATCGTGCAAACCGCGAACGACCTCGTGATCATGTACGAAGCGAACAGCGGCCTGCGCGACATCCTCACCGACGGCCGTGGGCTGCCGACGAACGATCCGCAACCATGGTGGTCCGGCTACTCCGTCGGCAGATACGAGGGCGATACGCTCATCGTCGAGACCATCGGGCTGCGGGACGACGGATGGCTGGACGTACAGGGAG
Source organism: Fimbriimonadaceae bacterium (assembly GCA_035576225.1). Taxonomy (GTDB): domain Bacteria; phylum Armatimonadota; class Fimbriimonadia; order Fimbriimonadales; family Fimbriimonadaceae; genus JADFMN01. The sequence continues at coordinate 556 of DATLWQ010000456.1, forward strand.
CGCCGTTCACGAGCAACGCGAAGATCACAGAAAAGTTCCGACGGCCGATCTACGGACGCCTCGAGATCGACGTGACCGTCGACGATCCGAAGGCCTACACGAAACCCTGGACCGTGCGCGTCAACTGGCGGCTCGCGCCAGACGAAGAACTAATCGAGTTCGTCTGCCAAGAGAACAACGTCGACGAGAAGTACTTGCGATAGGGCGCGCTCGATGATCGCACTCGTTCCTAGGCCGGGCTCATCGAGGACGATCATCTTTCGCAGAAGGTCGATGGGTTACAACTTCACCATGAGTTTTCGGCCGCCCGAAGTACTAAATCCTTCCTTCTCGTAGAACCTCAGAGCTCTGTCGAACTGCGGCAAGGGCGGTGTTGTCACTTCAAGTCGTTTCCATCCCCGTGAAAGACCAAAAGCTCTTGCTACGTTAAGCAACTCCTTCCCAACACCTAGGGAACGGTACTCAGGACGCACGTAGAGTTCCGCTATCGTTCCGAATGCTCCTGTCGTATACAGCGCATGGCTTTCATACATGGCAATGAGCGCGATGTCTGCGTCGCTATGGGCGAGAAACACGAAGTACTTCTCTCTTTCGAGCATGTCCCTCGCGGTCGTGGCGGCAGTGACAGCGTCAAAGTCGAAGGTAGCTGCCCCAGTGACTTCAACAATTTCCGCGAGCAGTTCAGCGACCATCGTCGCGACGACGGTCGACTGCTGTGGTGTAGCCCTTCCAATCGTGATGTTCAGTTGCTCGCTCCGTAGGCTCAACGCCCCAGACCAGCGGCCGGATGTCGATCGCGTGAAAGTGGCATTCTATCTGTTACGGTCCACCGTCTGGCTGTTGCCTCGTGCCATGCCGCAACACTACTTCAGGTATTTCCACGAGGTTCCAGCGCCCGCGGTGTTCACTCGCTCCGCAACACGTCAGGCGGCCTCCCGCGACCAGCGTGGTCAACCTCTACGCAGCACGGACGCGCGGCCTTCGCCATCAGTCCAAACTTGATTCGCGCGCGCTTTAACGCTCCACCATTT
>DATLWQ010000457.1:0-10896 GCA_035576225.1 Fimbriimonadaceae bacterium
GAACCCGGCGACGCCGGGGATGACGTGCGCGACGCCCTCTGTCGAGGCCTGCGCGCGGTGGGCAGTGCCAAAGGCGTCGTTGACGTAGACGTCGCCGAGCCGGGCCAGTTTCTTCGCAAACTCGGGATCGTTGTCGGTCTCCTCCTTGTGGAATCGCACGTTTTCCAGCAGCAGCGCCGTCCCGGGCGCCATGGAGTTCACGCGCGACTCGACTCCTGGGCCCACGCAGTCGGGGATGAGTGGCACGTCCTGGCCGAGCAGTTCAGTCAGGCGCTTCGCGACAGGTGCGAGCGAAAACGCCGGATCCGGCTCGCCTTTGGGCCGTCCGAGATGGCTGCACAGTACGACGCGCGCACCGCGTTCAAGCAAGTATCGGATGGTCGGCAGCGACTCCATGATGCGGCGATCGTCGGTGATCGTCGAGCCGTCGAGCGGCACGTTGAAGTCGCAGCGCACCAGTGCGCGCTTGCCCTGGAAGTCCACATCGCGGACGGTCTTCTTGTCGAGCGCCATCTTAGCCAGGAGGTTACTTGAGAGTCGGGCGCCGAATGGGGCAAAATCGTCACGTGGAGCGGGCAGAGTTTGAACAGATCGTTAGGGAGATGGAACTGCTGAACAAGCGAGACCCAGACGCATACCGAAAGAAGGTCCAGCGGTTCGTGAGTCTTGGATATGCGGCCTACTTCGTCGCGTTCGTGGCAGTTCTCGGACTGTCCGGGCTCGTCGTCTGGCTGATGATCTCGGGGCGGCTCTCCAGTGGGGGGATTCGGTTGGCGATCATCGCTGGAGTGCTGTTGATCTCGTTCGTGCGGGCGCTTTGGGTCAAGTTGGATCCTCCCAAGGGCCGCCTTGTCAGGCCCGAGGAGGCACCGGTGCTGATCAGGGAACTCGAGCGCATTCGCGGCTCGATCGGCGCGCCACCGATCCACCAAGTCTTGGTTGACCCGGGATTCAATGCCTATGCGACTTCATCGTCGCGCATCGGCATCTTTGGGGAGCGGTGCTACGTTGTGTTGGGAATTCCGCTGCTGCTGACGCAGACGGCCGACGAGGTCATAGCGACGCTCGGGCACGAGCTGGCTCACCACAGTAGGAGGCACGTCAAGTCTGGGACGCGCGCGTATCGAATGGAACAGATGTGGCGGCGCGTACTTGAACGTTTGTCCGCAGCGGGCAGCTTCATGGTCTATCCGATGTATGGGTTTGCGAAGTGGTATGTGCCTAGGTTTTCCGCGATGTCGCTGGTAGCAAGGCGTCAAGCGGAGTTCGAGGCCGATGCGACAGGTGCGGAGGCCTCGTCAAGACAGGCGATGGCCACCGGACTGATCCGAATGTGCGTGGACGAGGCGACGAAGTTGGTCGCCTTCTGGGACCTAGTTCATCAGATCATGCGTGAAAACGAACGACCACAGAAGAACGTGTTCTCGAAACTCCTGGACATCCAGGAGCCGGAGGCCGCCAAGGCTCGTGCCGTGCTCGTCGCTACCCTCAAGAGTAAGACAGTGTTCGAAGACTCGCATCCCTCGGTTCGCGAGAGGATCGAGGCTCTCGGGATTCCTGGAGATCCTGAGGATCAAGAGGCGGTGGACGCATTGATCGCAATGCTCGGTAGAGTCGATAATTCCGCTGCCGAAGTCTTTTTTGGAGAGCACCTCCAGTCTGTACTCGACGACGTCGGATCAATGTGGGCCGCAAGCGTTGGATCCCTATGGAAAAGATCCTATGAGGAGAGCCAAGCGGCGAAGTCGACCATCGAGAAGTTCGAGGGGCGCAGGCTCGATTCGCTGTCAGAGAGCGAGACCGTCGAATGGATATCGGCCAAGGGGGCGTACTTCGGCGAGGCAGAGACCCACGATGACGCGCTCGAAGCCGCTCTGCGTTTTCCCAACAATGCCGTGCTCCAGTACTTTGCTGGAACCTGTCTTCGCGCGGCTGACGACGACAGAGCGTTCGCGTTCTATGAAGCGGCTGCGAACTTGGATCGAAAATTCGAAGTCGATTCATTAAGGGCTATCGCTGAGTTTCGGGCGTCTCGTGGCGAGTCGTTCGAAGCGCGCGAGTCAGCCATTATCGCTTCGGAAAAAGCAGAGCGGCGCAAGAAGCACATAGAGAGGCTACTCGGATTTGGGCCCGGCGACGAGCTGTTTCCCTCGGAAGCGAGTCCAGATGAAGTGGAGAGGATCGTGGCCCTGCTCCCGCGACTGAACAAGGTCAAGCGGGGCTACCTATATCAGCGCAGGGATGAGGTCGAGGGAATTCGTGTCGAGGTTTTGGCACTTGTTCTCTCACGACCGGCATACATGTCGTCCGAGCAGGAATTCGAAGTCAAGCAGTTGAGATCCGCCTACCAGTTGACGGGTCGCCCAAAAGGACTCTATCTGATGACGTTCGTCGAGCGCTCAAAGGCGGCTCGGGCGCTCGAGTCGAACTGCCCAAATTTGATCTACGAGCGGAAGTAGTGACTCAGCGCGAGCCCTTGACCTGCCGCACGAGCACCGTGCTCAGCAGGAAGAGGCACCCCGCAAAGACGATCGCGGACATGTAGCCGAGTAGCGGGCTCGATTTGTTGAGCGAGCCGATGGCCCAGCCCGCCAGACCAGAGACCAGTTGCACGGATGAGATGCTCATCTGCCACACGCCCATGTCCGAACCGGCAGCGTCCTTGTTCGGGACGACGTCGCTGACCAGCGCCCAGTCGGCCGAGAGGTAGAGCCCGTAGCCGACGCCGAAGACGACCGCCAGATAGAACGCCTGCGTGAGGTCGCGCGCGAACGCGAACGGCACCAGCGCACAGAAGACGATGACGCCAGACGTATAGATCAGCCTCTTGCGTCCCCACCTGTCGGCGAACCGGGACGCGACTCCTGCGCCGATCGCGCCAGTGAGCGCGAGGGTCAGCGCGAGCAGGAGCGTCGCCGTCGACGCCTGGTCCGCGTGCGTGTCGCCGGGGAGGCTGAACCCAAAGATCACAAACTGCTTGTAGGCGCCGCCGATGAAGTACTGCAGGAACTCGACGACCAGATAGAAGCCGAGCGCGTTGATGAACCGCGTGACCCACACCCACACGAAGTCCGGGCTGCGGAAGGGCCTGATCCACTGCTTGAGGAAAGGCTCCTTGCTGTCTGCGTGCACTTCGCCAGCGCGGACCTTGCGGACGGTGATGAGCGTGACGATCGCACAGGCGATGTTGACGGACGCGACGCCGAGATAGATCGCGGAAATCGCAGCCTCCAACCCGTTCAGTCGGACAAGGACGATCGCGACGATGCCGGACCCCAACTGGCCGAGCAGTTGCAGCATGCTCATGATCGAACTAGCCTTGCCGCGGTGCTCCTCGGGGACGGCCTCGGGGACCATCGCGCTGTACGGGCCGGTCCCGACGTCGTCCGAGACCTGGAGGAAGAGGTAGCCCGCGACAAGCATCCAATACGCGTGGGCCCCACCGAGGGTGATGAGCGCGACGGCGGTCATCGCCGCGCCGATCGCTATGAACGGCTGCCTGTGGCCCCACTTTGTCCTGATCCGGTCGCTGAGGCCGCCGAAGATCGCCGGGCCGAACACCGCCCACACCGCGCCGATGCCGATGACCCATCCCCATCGCGCGTCCTTGACCCCGTCTGCGAGCCTCGCCGCGGCCTCCGCCGTGTTGCCCGCGGCGATGAACTGGTTGGTCAGGACCAACTTGACCTGCGCGGGCAGGACAATCAGGAGCACGACGAACCACTTCCAACTCGTCGCGAACCAATAGGCCGAAAAGCCGAGGTTCCAAAGCCACGTATTCTTATAGCCGCTGCTCAATGTCGCCGTATTCTACGCCCCCAGGTAGTATCGCGCCATGAAACAAGCGGTTCTTTTGGCCATGGTGCTCGGGATTCCTACGCTGGCGCTCCCTCAGGCGGTGCAGAAGGACGTCAAGGTCGAGATCGCGAGCGCGAACGAATGGCGCGGCTCGCTGGCGACCGACGGCATGGTGGTGCGGCCGCAGATCGCGTTCAAACTGCCCGTCGGCCCGACCATCACAGGCTGGGCGTCGCTGGACATGGAGAACCGGGGCGGCAACGAGTATCGGTTCACTGCTGAGCAGGGCTGGAACGCCGTTGTCTCGAGCGGTTCCTTCGGGATCACTCTGTACAACCGCAACGACGGTCGCCCTGACACGACCGAGATCTTCGCGACCCTCCGGCCGTTCGGCCCGACGGGGCTCAAGTTCGCCGCGTACAAGGACATCGACGCCGTCGACGGTTTCTATGCGCGCGTCTCGACCGGAGGTTCGCTCGGCGCAGGGGCGATGAGCGCCCGCGCGAAACTGAGTTGGGACGGCTGGATCGGTTACAGCGACTCGAAGTTCGGCGCCGTCTACTATCGCCACAACGGTTCCGGGCCGGCCGACCTCGGCGGCCGAGTGACGATGAGTTTCGGGTTGGCCAATGGGACGCTCGAAGCCTGGGCGCAGGCAACGACGCTGCTGAACCCCGACTACCTCGGCATGAACGGCGACCGCTCGACGTTCACGATCGGTGCGTCGTTTGGCTGGCAGTTCTAGGCGCGTCGTCACGGTCGACGACCTGATGCAGCACGATTACCAGTACGAACTGGTAGCAGAGCCCGGTCGCGGGTTTTCGCCCCTCTTCACGCCCGACCTCACTCCGAAGCAGATGCTCGCACTCGGAGTGTTCGGCGGGCGGTACATGACCGATTGCACGAAGGAGTTTCCCGCCGACTGGTTCGTCGGCGCAAGACTGAGCCGCGTGCGCGACGCCTCGCTCAACTACTTCGGAGTCGACGCCTCGCAACCGTTGGCCGAGTGGCTCCGCAAAGGGTGGATCCATCCTGAAGACCCGCGCGGGTGGTTCCAGTGGTACTGCCGCTACTACATGGGGCGCAGGATCGAGGACGACGAACGGCAGATCAAGCGCTGGCGCGCGATGCGTCGCCACGTCGCACAACTGAAGAAGCACTGTGCCCCGGGGGACGTCACCTGTCGTCCGCGCCAAAGACAGGCGCTGCTCCAGTGGGCGTACGACTCTAGGTTGCTCTAGCGCGGGTAGGGACTTACCTGGGGCTGCGAGGCGGTAGCGGCCGCTAGTTCGATCGCGGCTTTGGCCTTGTTGTTGTAATTGAGGAAGAGCAAGAACCACAGGATGCCGCCGCAGCCGAACAGCGCGAGCAGCGCGACGACGGTCCAGTGTCCCGCGGGCTTCGCGTTCATGAACGGCAAAAGCGGCACTTGGATTGCGCCGACATAGATGGTCGCCGCCGAAACGAGGGCCCATCCGATAAAGACCATCGGGCCGGGAGCCAGAAACCTCAAGGCGATCGCGACCACGATCGCGGCCGCATAAACATAGAGGGCGTTTTGCGCCTTCTTGTGGAGGGCGAGCCAGTGCTCCCTTCCGTACTGTTTGAGCAGGGCGACGTGTTCCGGTTTGGCGGTGGCGCTCATCTCTTCTTACCTATGGCGATGTTTACCCCACTGGATGCCGGTCGTCGCCATAGCCCATAGTTGCGCAGTGACCTGCGGTACTCTCGCTTGACACCATGAGCCGCGTCGACCACAAGGACATCACCATCGGGACGCTCGTATCCATGAAGGGCTCCCCCGACTACCTCAGGCAGATCAAAGGGTACGGGTTCGAGTCGTACCAACTCAACATGTGGGCGCACATCGACGACAACGACCTGCCCAAGATCGCCAAGGAGGTCGAGCAGGAGATCGCCGGGACGGCGGTCGTCAGCAGCGTCGGGCTCTACGGAAACCCGCTCCAGGACGAGAAGACGGCCAGCGACTGGGAGGTCCTGATCAAGAACGCCAAGCACTTCGACGCGAAGTGCGTGTGCGGGTTCACGGGTGCGCTGGAGGACAAGCCGATCGACGAGAACATGCCGAAGTTCAAAGAGGTGTTCGGGCACCTCGCCAAGGTCGCCGAAGACGAGGGCGTCAAGATCGCCTTCGAGAACTGCGACATGGGCGGCACCTGGCAGGCGCCCAAGTGGAACATCGCGCACGCTCCGCGCGCGTGGGAGATGATGTTCAACGAGGTTCCGTCTCCGGCCATCGGCCTCGAATGGGAGCCGTGCCACCAGATGGTCTCGCTCATCGACCCGATCCCGCAACTGCGCAAGTGGGTGGGGAAGATCCACCACATCCACGGCAAGGATGCGACGATCAACTGGGACGTCATCAAGACAGAGGGCCTGCGCTCCGGCAGGGAACTGGTCTGGCACAGGACGCCTGGGTTCGGCGACACGAACTGGACCGACGTAATCACGATCCTGCGCAAGGCCGGCTGGACCGGCGCGATCGACATCGAGGGCTGGCACGACCCGGTCTACCGCGAAGACCTCGAGATGACCGGCCAGGTCGCGGGGCTCGAATACCTCAAGCGCTGCCGCGGCGGCAGTTACGTCCCGAACCCCAGTTAGCAGAATAGGGAACCAGCCTCCTTTCCCCGCACCTGGATTTACCGCGCTGGAGTCGTGTCACCCAGACATCGGCCCGCGCGTAGGGATCAAGGAGAGGGTAGTCACTCTAGCCCCCTCTCCCCGTATCCTGGGGAGAGGACAAAGGAGAGGGGAAATCAATAGAAGTCCCTTCCACTTCAACAGCCAACGGCCCACTGCCAACAGCCAACGGCCACTACTTCATATTATTTATGATCGACTTCGCGGAGTCGTTCATCACCTTGCAAATGTTCGAGATCGTTTGCATCAGTTGCTGCCTCTTCTCGAGCATCTGTTGCAACTGGAGTTGTTGCATCTGGGCGTCGTCGCCTACTGTCTCAAGGTCCGTGTTCAGCCGGTTCACATACGAATCGATCTGTTCTCGTGTGTAGACCGCCCGCCTTCCGTCAGTCACACCCTTGGCGCCAGGCTTATACTGGCGGTCCACGTTCACAAGCGTGATCGTCGCCCTCTGCCCCCGCCTCATACCTTGGGACGTCGAGCGGAGCGAACTGATCTGCTCCCGAAGCGCCTTCTTCATGTCGTTGAAGTACTTGACCTTGTCTGCCATGTCCCGCAGGTCGTTGGTGCTCTCCAGGTAGGACTCCCGGAGCACGAGTTGCACGATCGACCCAACGTCGTCACCCACCGCGCTGCTGCCTCTCGTCATGTTGGCCTGTGCGAACTCGGTGCAGAACCCCTTCCAGGCGACGGTCGCCTCGCGCGTCTTCGATTGGCGCAAAAGCGCCACGATTTTCGCCACCTCGGCGCGTTGGGACCGCCCGACGCTCTTCGGCAGGTCGCCCTGTGACGCCATCGCCACCAACCCGCGCTTGAAGTCGAGGTGGATGAACGTCGTCTTGGTGGAAAGCACCGTCAGTTTGTGGATCTGTGCAGTGCCGCCGCGGAAGACGGTGCTCTGCGCCTGACAGAGCGCGGCTAAAGTAGCCAAACCTGCGACCACGCACGACCTCAAAGACTTGTTGTCCATGGCAGAACCTCTGGCTCTCAGTATAGGGCATCTTCTTGCTCTTGTGTCGCAGCGGAGATCACGGCTGCGCGCCAAAAGCGATCGGACTAGAGGTCGTACTTAATCACTTGGTTCATCGACCGCGTGTAAACGTGCTTGCCGTCCTTCGAGACAGCCAGTCCGCCACTGACGGCCCACATCCCCTCGGTGCCGGATCTCTTTGTCCACAACTTTCGACCAGTCTTCAAGTCGATTGCGAGCAGGTCGCCGCTGCCGTTCGCGCAGATGAGATTGGCTCCTAGGAACGCGACGTCCGAGATAATTCCGTACCTCTGGCGGTCCGACGACACGTCGAGCACAACGCTCCAGACTAGTACGTTCTGAGGGACGTTCCAGAGCGTGAGCCGATTTGCGGAATACGCGCCCGCGGTCACGTCGTAGTTGCCTACGACAGCAAGGTAATTCCCATCGGGAGAAAAGGCACAGCCGGTCGAACCGTCGAGATGCAGCGTCGAAGACTCCTTCATAGTCGTGCCATCGAAGAGATGGATCTGCCTGCCGAGGTCAAGTGGAGTATGTGCAAAAGGAAGCGCGAACAATTGGTCGGCTTGGGTCGTGATCTTGTACATCCCATCAATGGCCGCCATCAAGTTCGCCTTGCTAGAGAAGGCCGAGGAGGCCGTGTCGTTTCGCTTGAAGGCGATAGGTTCTGAACGCTTCTGCGCATTCACGTCGAAAGTGAACAAGCCGGTGGAGTCACACAAGACCAACTTTCCGTCTGGAGCAAATCCCATGAGGGCGCTTCCGGGCAGGGGCGGGTCGATCTTGACGACTGAAAGATTGCTGGTCGATGCTAGGATCGTACTGTCCATCGTGCCGATTGCGATCAGGGACTCGTCCGGAGACAGCGCTATGCCAAGGCCATAATCCGCATCGAGAGAGATCTGACCCTCGATCTTGAGGGTGTCGGCGTTCAGACGGTAGACGACGACGTGCTTGTCGAGACCGTCCAAGTTTTTCACAGTCGAGGCGAAGATCGCGTTCTGCTTGGCCGAGTAGACGATGCTGCTGACGTGTTCAAGCCGGACGGACGTGGGCGTTGACCCGTAGCGCACTACAACGAATGCAAATGCGATCGCTGCGGCGAACAACGCCAGCGTTAAAGTGCCAGCCGTTAATCTTGCTTTCATCGAGACCAGTCTCCTTGCAGACGATTATAGCGAACGGTAAGGCACCACCCACACTGAGCGGCTCGGGAAAGGCGTGCGAAAGCCAGGCACGACCGGTCTCGTATCGGGATTGTGCCAGATCCAACGAGTGCTGTCCCCTGAAACGACGGCGATGGCGTCCGCGACACACTCGTCTTTGAACTGCGTAGACAGGGCAAGATCGAACTTGGACATCCCAAGCGTCCTGCTGAGCCGTGACAGGACATCGTCACAGACGCGCATCTCGAGTTCGCCGCCGACTGGGACTGCCGTCGAGCCACTGTTGACGCGTTCGTTTCGCATGCCGTTCTTGATATTAAAAGAGACGACAGACTCGGAACTACGGGTGCCGATCAGTTCGACGCTCTTGTCTTTCAGAGCCTCGACAAGGCACTGACGAAAGGCGGGGAGGTAGACCAGCATAGACAGCCTGGATCCGCGGTGCGCACAGTAACTGGCCATTCGGTCGAGGTGCGCGGAAAAGAACCTCGTGGTGATCTGGGCGGACGTCGAGTCATCCGGCTGTTGCCACAGCGGCGCAAAGGGGTCGCCGAACGTAAAGTCAAGCGCATCGACGGAGTCGTTCAGGGCCTTTTCGTATCCCTCCCACGCGCCGTCCGCCTTCGCGTATGCGAGCGCTGAGACGACTTCGGCGAGTTTGCCCATGTTCATTCCAACCGCACCTTCTTTGGATTCGATTCTTGAGATCAGTTCCTTCTTCAGCATGCGGAGTGCGGGAACCGCGCGGGCCGGATCCCATGAGGCCATATAGAGTACGACGTCACTGGCGTCGAAAGGCTTGTAATCGCCCCGCATCCAGGCGTCAGTGCGGCGCGCTAGCGCGTTCGTCACTTTTTGCGCGAACTCGGATCCCATTGACCTGAGTGCAACTTGCGGCCCGGCGAGCGGCTCAGCGCGCGCCCCGTCACCGGATACACCGTTGGCGCCATCGAGCGGGTGCATCCACGGTGGCAGGGAGAGATACTTTGCCGCTTCGGTCCAGTCCCCTAACTGCCCGGTCTCGCCTTCCAGGACCGCAAGCCACCGGTCAGGTTTGCTCATGCCTTTCGTCTCTTGCCACAGCCTTGTGACCCGTTCTGTTCTTGCTTTGGATGGTGAGCCGAATTCCGCCAGTCCGAGCACCGAGGTCATAGTGAAGAAAGCGACGTCACCGACGGTCATCAATCTGGGAGTTGTGCTGAATGATCGGCCATCGAGCGCTCGGGTCAGAGTTGGATCGTCGAGGTGGTCGATGAGCGCTTCGATGCCTTCGTCCCCTTCAGCGACCAGCCTATTGGGAATCATCTGCGAAACGTCGTCGCCGACAAGACGCGGGTCGCCATAGTCCGGGAGGTGTGTTACCAGGAGCGCGATCCGCTGGTCTTTGTCATCTGCCGTGAGACTCTTCTCTGTGATAGGCGGTCTCTTGAGTGCGAGCCGGTCGTTCAGGTCTGAGATCATGGAGTCGTAAACGGACGAGTCTGACGAGCGGACCCACGGTGCTCCTGCTGCACCATGGCCGTTCTTGATGTCTTGCGCTAAAGAGTGAAACCGTCGTGCGCGCCGCGCCAAGAGGAGGGCGTTCCAGTCTTGCCCGCTTGCAATCCTCAACGTAGTAGCGGTCACCAACAGCTCATCGATCAGGCTTGCAGCGTCAGGCACGTTGGCCTGGAGACCGTAAGGAATAAGGATCTTGCCCAGTGCGACCTGGGCAAGATCGTCGTGGCCAGTGAGGTGGAGCATGGCGGCGCAGACTGGGCCCGCGGGCCTGGCAGCCAAACTGTATTCGATCGAGTCGCTGATGAGCGGCAGTTGAAACGTGGCCGTCGAGAACTTGATGCTGCCCTTGAGATCCATCGGATTGCCAATCGAGACAGGGTCGTACGCCATGCCGTTCCATGCAACAGCGGTCTTCTTTCCCGTGAGCGAGTCCGTAACGACCCACGCCCCCAGGTCTAGCCCAGCGACCCCATGGTAGATAGTCGGCATTCGCAACGTGACTCTTCGGTACTCCCCGCCAGACACGTCCGAGAGCCCCGCCGCGAAATAGAGGTCGGTGAGCTGTGACAGCAGGCTTGGGTCAGGTTGCGGGCCAGAAGTCTGTAGAAGGAAACTAAGCGCAATAGCGAACATGGTCTGAATGCCGCCCTATGGTTTTGACGTGCGACGCCGACCGGACTTACCCTTCTTCGCGTTCTCGGCCACGCGCAGCGCCTTGTCGACCCACACGCCGAGTTCCTTTGGCTTGTCGATCACCCCGGGCGGGAGTTCCCAATA
>DATLWQ010000458.1:0-6807 GCA_035576225.1 Fimbriimonadaceae bacterium
AACGCCGTACTTGGTGTGCACGTGCCCGTCACGCATCTTCCCTTCGATCTGCCCCTTGGTCACGCTTTCGCCCGCGATCCAGGCTCGGGCTTCGTCGGGGGTCAGGTCGAGGGTCTTGGCGTTGGCCTCGAGGAACGCTACAAGGCCGACGAAGGCACAGGTTCCGTTCCCTTCGGCAAACGGGGCGAGGCGCTTGAAGCCGTTGATGAACCGCGCACCCTGGGCGGCCAGGTCGGTGCTGTCGCCGGAGGCGTACTGGTAGAAGACGGCCTCCTCTAACGTCGCGTAGTCGAAGCGCTGCCTCTCCTTGGTGATCTCGAGGCTGATCGCGAGCATGTCCTGGACGGTCAGATAGTGCATCGGCATCCGGGAAGATTATGGCCCACCGCCCGGTCAGGCGGGAGCAACTCGTCCCGCTGGGTGCGTATACACTCTGGAAGCCGGATGTACCAGAAACTGGGACTGGGAGAATACTACGGAGACGCCGTGCGAAGGCGACAGGCGTTCGGCTTCGCCGTCACCGAGAACAACTTCGCTGGCGGGCAGAAGACCCCATGGCACGAGCACACTCTCTCCCACTTCACGTGCGTGCTCGAAGGCGGGTTCACAGAGACGTACTCGGGCGAGACCTTCGACTGCGCTGCCGGGACGGTGCTGGTCGTCCCAGGCGGCGTGCGGCACTTCGACGAGGTGTGGCCGGAGGGGGCGCACACGCTGAGTTTCGAGGTCGGCCCGAAGTTCGAAGCGCGCCTGGCACAGTCCGTCAACGTCCTGGATGCGCCCAGCGTCACAAACGACGCAGGAATCGGGAGAGCGATCGGACGGCTCTACACCGAGTTTCGCAGCGCGGACGCTGCGTCGCTGGTAGCGCTCGCCGCGCTGGCGATGGAGATGCTCGCTGCGATCGAAAGGACGCGGTCGCAGAGGGGCCAGGAGAGCGTGAACTGGATGCAGCGCGTCATGGCGATCCTGCACTCCGACCCTGGAGCCGGCGGCTCGCTGGCGGCGCTCGCGGAGCAGGCCGGCGTGCACGAGGCGCACCTCGCGAAGACGTTCCGGCGGCTGCACGGATGCTCAGTAGGAGAGTACGTACGCTGGCTTCGCCTGGAAGAAGCAAAGAACCGTCTAAGAACGACGGAGGCACCGATCGGGGACATAGCGGTGGATGCGGGCTTCTACGACCAGGCGCACTTCAGCCGCGTGTTCCGCAAGACGTACGGGCTACCGCCTTCCAAATATCGGAAGGCGATGTCGGACGACTCGCAGCGTCCATAAAGCGTCCATCGTACAAGCGCGTGGCGGGTGCACCGTTTATGATATTTGTATGTTGCTCGCCTCACTCCTTCTCACGGTCGCCGCTCTGCCGGTCTCACCCCAAGACAGTGCGATCGACCTGAATCTGGCCCACCGTTACTTTCAGGAAGCGCAGTGGCTTTCAGACGACGACAATGGCCAATTGTGGGGGATGCCGCTGATCGGGCCGATGATCTTCGTCGACGTACGGTCGCACGATGCAGTCACAAACCGCCAGCCGCCTGACGAAGCGTTCAAGGAAGAGGACGGGATCTGGGTCGGTCACTGGCCGACGAACAAGCCCATCGCCAATACCGCCACCGAGTGGGGCAACCAGGAGTGGACGATGGTGCTATGGCCGCTACCGACGAGAAGGACGGAGCGCGCGAAACTGATGGCGCACGAACTGTTCCATCGCATCCAGCCAGCACTCGGACTGAACCCGATGAGTCCGGACAACGCTCAGATGGACAAGTTCGACGGGCGGGTCTGGCTCCGGATGGAACTCATGGCGCTCTCCAAGGCACTGTCGGCTCCAGTTAGTGAGAAGAAGCCGTTCATGGAGGACGCGCTCTTGTTCCGGGCGTACCGGCAAAGCCTCTTTCCCGGATCAAAGAAGAACGAGGACGAACTGGATCTAAACGAGGGGCTCGCGGAGTTCACCGGCATCATGCTCAAGGGGACTTGGGAGCCGGAGGCACGCCTGTGGCAGGGGAACCAACTCAAACAAATCGCGGACACCCAGTTAAGTACGTATTCCAGGAGTTTCCCGTATTGGACCGGTTCGTCCTACGCGCTGCTCCTGGACGTCGAGGACGGCGTGCAGGACGCAAAGACGCCTTGGCGCAAACAGGTGAAACCAGACACTAGCCTCGCGGGCACGCTCGCCGAGAGGATCGGCTGGCACGAAAGTGTCGACGAGAAGACGGCGGTCGCGCGCGCAGAGAAGTACGGCTACGACAAGGTGCTGAAGGAGGAGCAGGAAAAGGAGAAGAAGACGCAGGAACTGATCGCGAAGTACCACAGGCAGTTCTTCGATGGTCCTGTGCTCGTCCTGCCCCTGGCCAAGATGCAGTACTCGTTCGATCCTCGCGACGTCTTCCACATCGACGAAGGAACAGTCTATGGTACAGCGACCATCATCGATGAGTGGGGGACGCTGACGGTGACGGGCGGGGCGCTGATCACCCCGGACTTCCAGTCTGCGCGAGTCGAGGCACCAAAGTCGGCGGGCGACCTCTCGGGAACCGGGTGGACGCTGAAACTGAACGACGGGTGGAAGGTCGTCGCGGGAAAGCGCAAAGGCGACTTCACGGTCGTGAAGACTTAGGGCGAGCAGGGCCTGGCTAGATCGGCACGATCTGCAGGCCGCTGATCCCTTCGAGGCTTGTCGGGGTCGAATCTGTGATCGCTAGGGTGCCTGAAGTCACAAAGGCGTCGACATAGTACCAATTGAAACCCACGGTGCCGAGACTATCGCGGGCTGACGCGGAGCCGTCCGCCGTGAGCGACGGCATGAGTATTCCGTTGGCCGTAAAGCCAGACATCGAAGAGACATAGTAGTAATAGACGCGGTAGGTGCCGTTGGCGAGGCCGGTGATGGAAATCGACACAGGCGTAGCGGATACCGTGTTATATTGCACGTAGTCGCCCAAGAGTTTGCCGGTGTCCGTTGTGGGAGTGTTGAACGCGCCCGAAAACCCGGTGACTGTGATACTTACAGCCGTCACGTTTCCAGCGGTGTCCTTCAGGTTGCTGGTCGTTCCCACCGGACAGTCGTTCCAAGCCCCCGCTTGGCCGGATGCAGCGCTGTAAGTGTTCGGCAAGCCCGTAAAGGCGTCAGACAGGTCGAGGTTGAAGCCCGGCGTCGTACCTGTGACTGTGGGCGGCGAATATCCGCCACATCCGATGGAGCCGCTGAGCACAAGTAGCGAGAGACCCGCAACGCCCGACCGCACAAAGTTTCCCTTCAAGACGAGTTTTCCCATTTTCGAATCCTGTTCAAAGCACTCCAGCACTGCTCTTTTATCAACGCAGTGCGCGACACGCCTTTGCCTCGACATTTGAAATGAATGGCCAGTGTCCACAGTTCCGAATTACTGGAACGTCGCGGGTAGCGATAGACTCCGTGGCGCTAGACAACGCCATACACGATCGCGGCGCTCGCTCACTATGAGGCCAACCTTGGCTAACTGACAATTTAAAAGAAAGAAGGGCCCGACTCCACAGTGTCGGGCCCTTCAAACCTTGTAGCCAGTGAGGGACGCAGAACCGACCTAGAGTATGTCCCAGATCCCCAGTGGGGACGGGAGTGCAGACTCTTAAGGAGGTGATCCACCCACACCTTCCGGTACGGGTACCTTGTTACGACTTAGTCCCCCTTACCCCCCGCACCTTCGGCCGCTCCCTCCTTGCGGTTGGGCCACGGACTTCGGGTGCAGACGATTCGGGTGACTTGACGGGCGGTGTGTACAAACCCCGGGAACGTATTCAACGCAGTATAGCTGACCTGCGTTTACTAGCGATTCCACCTTCATGCAGTCGAGTTGCAGACTGCAATCTGAACTGGGGGCGTATTTTTGGGATTAGCTCCACCTCGCGGCTTCGCTGCCCTTTGTTTCGCCCATTGTAGCATGTGTGAAGCCCCAGGCGTAACCGCCATGCTGACTTGACGTCATCCCCACCTTCCTCCGGCTTACACCGGCGGTCTCCTATGAGTTCCCGGCTTTACCCGCTGGCAACATAGGACGAGGGTTGCGCTCGTTAGAGGACTTAACCCTACACCTCACGGCACGAGCTGACGACAGCCATGCAACAGGTGTCTTCTGGCCTTCCTTGTGGGAAGGGGGCCCGCTTTCACGGGCTTACCATTGATGTCAAACCTGGGTAAGGTTCTTCGGTTAGTATCGAATTAATCCACATGCTCCACCGCTTGTGCGGGGTCCCGTCAATTCATTTGAGTTTCAACCTTGCGGTCGTACTCCCCAGGCGGGACACTTATTGCGTTAACTGCGGCACCGGAGGGGTCGATACCCCCGACGCCTAGTGTCCATCGTTTAGGGCGTGGACTACCAGGGTATCTAATCCTGTTTGCTACCCACGCTTTCGCGCCTCAGCGTCAGATAAGGCCCAGTGAACCGCCTTCGCCACGGGTGTTCCTCCTGATATCTATGCATGTCACCGCTACACCAGGAATTCCATTCACCTCTGCCTTCCTCTAGCCTGTCAGTTTACAAAGCAGTTTCCGGGTTGAGCCCTGGAGATTTCACTTCATACTTAACAGGCCGCCTACGCGCCCTTTACGCCCAGTAAATCCGGACAACGCTTGCTCCCTACGTATCACCGCGGCTGCTGGCACGTAGTTAGCCGGAGCTTATTCGCCAGGTACCGTCCTAAGTCTTTCCTGGCAAAAGGAGTTTACAGACCTAGATCCTTCGTCCTCCACGCGGCGTCGCTGCATCAGGGTTGCCCCCATTGTGCAATATTCCAAACTGCTGCCACCCGTAGGTGTGTGGGCCGTGTCCCAGTCCCACTCGGGCTGATCGTCCTCTCAGACCAGCTACCCGTCGAAGCCTTGGTAGGCCGTTACCCCACCAACAAGCTGATAGGCCGTAAGCCGCTCCTGAAGCGAAAAACCATTTAGTCCGTCCCTCATGCGGGGGTCGGGCCACATCCGGTATTGCCCCGGGTTTCCCCGGTATATCCCAGTCTTCAGGGCACGTTGCTTACGTATTACTCCGCCGTTCGCCACTCCCAGGCCCCGAAGGGCCCTCGCGTTCGACTTGCATGTCTAAAGCACGCCGCCAGCGTTCGTCCTGAGCCATGATCAAACTCTCCGAAGAAAACGTTAGTCTGTCCCTCTAGGGAGGAACAACGTCCTCAAGGAAGTTCGTCAGTGCTTGAATTACTTTCAAGTTCTGTCTGAACTTGATTGTGGATCCTTACATCTTCATGCAAGGCATTAGGCTGCGTCTCATCACTATGGGGCTATCAAGGTCCGCGCCCCCCGGAACCGAGGGACAAACGCTATTATAGGCACGCTCACCGGTTCAAGTCAAGGGTCCCGTGGGGAAAAGGGGGTGTTTGGCGGCCGAAGGCTAGGGTCTCGGGTCTTGAGTTGATGTTCGGGGGGCCGAGGGCACAGGGTTCGCGGCTGAACGCGAGAAGTGCTCGCCGTCCGGCCTGACACCATAGAAAGTTGGTCCCTCTCGGCGACAGAATCCGATGAAGTCGTTGAGAATCACCGAGAACCGGCTGGACAACCTGCGGAACTTGCAGGTGGCGTACTGGGACGTGGCCTTCGCCACGGCCTTCGGCACGCTCGTCACGGGCAGTTTCCTCGTCGGCCTCATCCAGCACTTCGACGGCTCTGACCTATGGATCGGGCTCTCGACTGCGGTGCCGTCGTTCATGGGGCTCGTACAGGTGCCGGGCGCGATCTGGGGTCGGTCGTTCCCTTTCTATAAGAGGTTCATCGCGCCGGGGGGCTGGGTGTGGCGTCTTCTCTACCTGCCGGTCGCGTTCCTGCCTTTCCTGCCCGTCGCCAACGAAGTGAAACTTCTGGCGCTGATCGGCTGCATCGGCGTCGCGGCCGCCTCGGTGCAGGTCGTCAACCCGATCTACAACGACTGGCTGGCCGAACTCGTGCCCTCGACGTCGCGCGGCTGGTACTTCAGCAGGCGGACTCTCATCGCGACCGTGGTCGGCATGGCCGCAGGCTTCACGGGCGCGGTCGTGTTGGACGCCTTCCGCGCGCGCGGAATGGCAGACTACGGGTTCTCGACCGTGTTCGGCGGCGGCGTCGTGTGCGGGATCGTGAGCATGGTGTTCTTCCTTCGCATGAAGGAGACCGTGCGGCAGAACCCGGTCGAGGTGCGGTTCAAGGAGAGCCTGCGGTCGATGGCCCGGCCGTGGCAGGACAAGAACTTCCGACTGATCCTGATCTTCAGCGGGCTCTTCATGGCGAGCCAGACGTTCGCCGGAAACTTCTTCGCGGCTTTCGCGCGCGAAAGCCTGAACATCTCCTTTACGCTTCTGCAGATGACCGCGGTGATGAGCGCCATCGGCACGATCGCGCTCGTACGGTCTTGGGGATACCTGGCGGACAAGTACGGCAACAAGCCGATCCTCGCGCTGACGACGATCGGCACGGTGCTGACCCCCGGCGTCTGGCTACTCTGCCAGCCGGGGCACGACGCCGCCAACGCCGCGATCCTGCTGACCGGCCACGTCTACAACGGCATCGTGTGGTCGGGTGTCGCAGTGACGCAACTCAACATCTATATGTCGACCGCCGAGCCTGCGGAGCGCGCGTCGTACCTTGCGACGGCTCTGACGACGACGGCGATCTGCGGCGGGATCGCGCCGCTCTTCGGGTCGCTGACGATGTCGCTGATGCGCGGCCCGGCGGGGGCGGAGGGCGCGTACAAGACTCTCTTCTGGATCGTTATCGGGATGCGGATCGTCTCGGTGTGGGTCCTCGCGGGCGTGCGCGAAGAGGGCGCCGTCTCGATC
>DATLWQ010000459.1:0-1614 GCA_035576225.1 Fimbriimonadaceae bacterium
GATAGACGTCCACGATCCCGCGCACAGGAAACTCGCCCGTCGCCTGCTCGTACAGTTCTGCGAACCGGTTCAGCGCGGCTACCACCTGGTCCGGATCGACGTACCGCTCAAACCGGTATGAGGCCTCCGTCGAAAGCCCGATCCTAGTGCGTGTATTGCGCACCGAGATGTGGCTGAAGTTCGCGCTCTCCAGCAGCATCCTCTTCGTCGCAGCACTGACCTCTGAGTCGAGCCCGCCCATCACGCCAGCGACCGCGACCGGCTTCTCCGCGTCGCAGATTAAAACGTCGTCAGGAGTGATCGCGCGCTCCTCTTCGTCCAGTGTCACAAACTTCTTCTCGTCGTCCCGCGCCTGCCGCACGACGATCTTCGAGCCAGAAAGTTTGTCGAGATCGAAGGCGTGCAACGGCTGCCCGGTCTCGAACATCACATAGTTGGTCAGGTCGACGAGCAGGCTGATTGGCCGTTGTCCGATCTTCTCCAACCTGTCGCAAAGCCAGTCGGGCGAACGCCCGTTCTTCACGTCCTCAAAGACGCGGCACGCGTACCGCCCGCAGTTTTCCGTCTCGATCTCGACGGCCGCCAACTCCCCGCACGCGCCGTCCCTCTCGTCCGCCGCGTAGAACCGGATCTCCGCCCGTTCATAAAGGTCCGTTTTCACCGCCGATGCGTCCTTCGCAAGAACCTCGCGCGCCAGACCGATCACGCTTGCGCCGTCACCGCGGTTCGCCATGATGTTGACGTCCAGCACCTTCTCGCCCTTGACCGTCTCGATCCCTTCGAGTTCGAAGCCCGTCATCGTGAGCAGGTCGCCGATCTCCTCAGCAGAGAGCGGCGTCGTCACGTAGTCGCGCAGCATCGATTCGGTCAGTTTCACGGCAGTCGGTATTGTACTTGCTGGCGACTGGTTCGACAGGGAGCCGCTAACCCATCGACTTGTCGCCGTAAAGCGTCTGGATGTAGTTGACCTGCCCCGTGTGATAGTGGAGGTTCCAAATCTGTAGGTGCAAGAGGTCGACGATCCGCCACTTGGGGTCCTTACCAACCGGAATCTCGATCGTCTCCTCCAGCCTTCCATCCGGCATCCCCTCGATCAGTTCGATGAGTTGCGCGGCGTTCTTGGCGCACGCCGCCTCGCAATCGTCGAGAGTCTTCCAAGACTCCTGCTCCGCCTTCACCTTCTCCATTTTCGCCTCGTCCCAGTCGAACTTGCCCGCTGCGATGATCGACGTCGCCCACGTCGGCGACATCGCGCACTCTTGTGCCTGGCTCAGTACCGTGCGCCCACTGTCGAGCGGGCTCCACTCCAGTTTGTCCGCAGGAACCTTGCGCGCAGTTTCAAAGAACGCCTCCGTCGCACGCTTGGTCTCAAAAACAAGGAAGTCTTGTACACGCATCGACGCGTTTTACCACCCTCAAGGCAACAACGCCGAGCATGCGTCCGAGGATTAAGACAACTTTCAGAAACCCTATACGAACTGTTCCAAGAAACGCAGGTCGTTCTCAAGGAAGTATCTAAGGTCGTCGATCCCGTACGCCATCATCGGCACGCGCTCGACACCGAGCCCGAACGCGAAACCCGAGTACCGCTCAGTGTCGATCCCGTACCGCTCC
>DATLWQ010000460.1:0-8891 GCA_035576225.1 Fimbriimonadaceae bacterium
CCCACCCGGCGCGCACCTTCACCGTCACAGGCACGTCGACGGCTCTCACCACGGCAGACACGATCTGTTCGGCGAGGTCTGGATCCTTAAGCAGCGCCGCACCCGACCCTGTGCGACACACCTTGGGCACCCAGCACCCCATGTTCACGTCCACGATGTCCGCGCCCATCTCCTCGGCGATGAGCGCCGTCTCAGCCATCACGTCCGGGTCGCCACCGAAGATCTGGATGCCCAGCGGCCGCTCGACGTCCAGCACGCGCATTTTCTTGAGGGTCTTGTGTGCGCCGTGGTGGATCGCCATCGCGCTCACGAACTCCGTGAACATCAGGCCCGGGCGGCCGATCCGCTTGGCGATCAGCCGGAACGCGAGGTTCGTCACGTCCTCCATTGGCGCGAGCAGCAGCGGCACGTCCACGCGCACCCCGCCCACGTCAAAGCCCGGATAGGTCTTCATCGGTTGCCTATGGTGGCACAGGCTTGACCCGGGAGCCCCGACCCGTTCAGACTTGCTTCGCAAGCGATGGCAAAGAAGACGCTGACGATCGGCCTCATCGGCTATCAGTTCATGGGGAAGGCCCACAGCAACGCCTACCGCCAGGTCGGGCGCTATTTCGACCTGCCGTTGGACGTCCGCATGAAGACCATCTGCGGCCGCACCGAGCCCGCGGTCAGGGCCGCCGCCGACAACTTCGGCTGGGAGGGCTACGAGACCGACTGGCGCAAGGTCATGGACGACCCAGAGATCGACGTCATCGACGTCTCCACCCCCGGTGTCAGCCACTGCGAGATCGCCTGCGCCGCGGCCGAGGCAGGCAAGGCGGTCTGGTGCGAAAAGCCGATCGGCAACACGCTCGCCGAGGCGGAGAAGATGTACAAGGCGGTCACAGACAACAAGGTCGCCAACGGCGTCTTTCACACGTACCGCAAAGCGCCCGCCGTCGCGTTTGCAAAACAGATGATCGAAGAGGGCCGCGTCGGCACCGTGTTCCACGTGCGATGCGTCTATCTGCAGGACTGGATCATCGACCCAGGCTTCCCGCTCGTTTGGCGATTGCAAAAGAGCGTCGCCGGAAGCGGATCGCACGGCGACCTCGCAAGCCATTCGATCGACATGGCGCGCTACCTCGTCGGCGAACTCGACTCCGTGTGCGGCCACATGCACACGTTCATCAAGCATCGTCCCCTCGTTGGCGAGATCGACGACAAACTTGGTGCGTCAGCGTCGGACGAGATGGGCGAGGTCGACGTCGACGACGTCTCCATGTTCCTCGCGAAGTACAAGTGCGGCGCAGTCGGCACGTTCGAGGCGACACGCTTCGCGACCGGAAGAAAGAACCAGAACCGCATCGAGATCAACGGCTCAAAGGGATCGATCGTGTTCAACGTCGAACGGATGAACGAACTCGAGTACTACGATGTCGCCGACAAGCCCGGCATGCAGGGATTTCGCACGATACAGGCGACAGAGGGCGCGCACCCCTACGCAGGGAGGTACTGGCCGGTCGGACACATCATCGGGTACGAGCACACGTTCGTGAACTTCGTTGCGGACGCCGTGGTGGCGATGCACGAGGGCAGACCCATCGATCCGTCGTTCAAGGACGGTCTCGAAAACCAGAGGGTGCTCGACGCCGTCGAGAGGAGCAGCGCGGCCGGAAAGTGGGTCAACTTGCCTTAGAGAGCGGCTGTGGCTGGGCCTCGATGGCCCGGGCCAGCCGGGCAATTGCCGAGTGGAACACGGGCGTGTCCTTCTCCGCGCTCTGAAGGCACCTCATGAGGATTTCGTAGGCTTCCTCGTGGGTCAATTCGACCCTGACGTTCCGTGTCTCACCGTCCATTCCAAGCAGATTTTCGGCTCAAATGTGCCAAAACCTCTAATCCAGACTGAAACCTGGTAAGAATACGGACGTCCTGAATAGCAGGGACTGCCGTTATGTTCCTTGGCGCCGAGGAACCAACAGCGGACGCAGGAAGATCTGGGACGGTACTCCTGCGGGGGCGGTTTCAGGCTATAATCCAGGATAGAGACACTGTTGGTAATGCCGCGAAAGAGTCTAGAGCGATGGATTGCCATGGCTGTAGCGGCGACTCCGGTCGCTGTTTCGGCACAGGTAGCCCTGCCTGTCGGGCCGAACTCCGGTTCGAGCGCTCCCGACGTGCAACTGGGCGGCAAAGGCGCGATGGATCTCATCCGCCTCGATCCCGGCAAGTACAGTTTCCCCCTCCGCTTCGGCAACGTCCGCCACGGCTCTGAGATCGTCGAACTCGACGGTCGCCGCCTGGTCAAGGACACCGACTACAGCATCGACTACAGCACGGGCGTCATCTACCTGATGCGGCCTTTCCGGCCCGGCCAGGCCCTGCGCGTCAACTATCGGTATGACGACAAAGCCAGCCAGGTCGGCGTCTTTGCGGCGGACAATCAAAAGTCCACAGGGTTCTCCGGTCTCAAACTCGAGTTCAATCCGCAGGCGTCGTTCATCCTTGGCCTTGGCTTGACCGAGCGCCTCAAGGACGGCACCGTCCTTAGTTCGAACGTGTACGGCGTATCAAACGCGTTCAACCTCAGCGGCGGAAACCTCAAGGGAGTCTTCATGGTCGGTCAGCGCGTTCGCTCCGACGCGATGAGCCTCTTCGGCGACTACAACGGCGGCAACAAACAGCCAGATGAGGGCACCGGCAGCGCTATCGTCCAAAACTACTCCACCGACGCGGCCGGCGGCAAACTTTCGATCGACTACCAAGACGTCAACAAGAAGTTCGCGGGCTTCGACGCAATGAAGCAGAACGGCGTCAGCGATGCGGACGTCGCAGCACTGCAGAAAGAGCGCGGTCTCAAGCGATCTGGGTTCGATCTCAAGGACGCGCAGGTCGGCGCGCTGAAGTTCGGTTCGGGCTTCCGCTCGGTCGGCGATGCGGGTGGCTCGATCAACTGGCGCAACTACGCCTTCGGATATGGCGGGCTGACATTTAGCCTGGACGAGCAGGACGTCGATAGCACGTTCACGCGGTTCAAGGACATCCGCGAGGGAGATCGCGCGCTACTTCAGAAAGAACGCGGCCTCAACCGGCAGATCACCAAGGCCGGCTTTGCTTCGGGCGGCGCCTCCATCGCTTTCAACTCGTTTGAACTCAACGACGGTTCAAAAGCGGGCATCGAGAAGCACGACATCGATTTCAAGGCGCACGGGCTCGCCCTCAACTACTCGGACCAGACGATCGACCAGGCTTTCACCCAGTTTGTCGGCCTTCGTCCGAAGTACGACGACCAGAACACGTTCAACATCGGTCAGATGCAGAGGGAGTCCGGCGTTGGCCGTCGCAGCCTGGATCTTTCGACCGACAGTCTCGGCGGATCCCTGAAGTACGCGTCGTCCGCAGTCAGTTTCGGTGGCTCGCGGTTCGCGTCACAGTCGCTTTCAGCGAAGTACGGCAAGTTCGACCTCGACTATCTGAACAAAAGCGTCGACCAGGGCTTCTCGCGAATGACCTCGCTCCAGCCGCAGGAACTGAAGGAGAACGCCGACGCCATCAGCAAGATGGTCAACCCGAAGGCCGCACCCAACGGCCAAGACATGCAACTGTTCAGCCAGAGCGCAGGTGTCGGTCGCGAACTTTGGCGCGTCGGATACGACTTCGGCGGTGGATACACGGTCCGCTTCGACGACGCGTCTCTCAACGGCTCAAGGGATCGTCTGCTCTCCCAGGCGTATACCGTTACCGGGCCGAAGTACTCGCTCAACTACCGCTCCACGAACGTCGGCGACCAGTTCACCGAGATCGGCCAACTCATGAGGTCTGAGCAGGGCGTCTTCGGCACCATGGCAGGTATGGCCAAGTCCGACTTCGACGTAGGAGTCAAGTTGGACAAGTCGTCGAAACTCGACTTCAGTCAGATGGCCGCGTCGGTGGGCAGCCAGGGCCTCTCCCGCCGCGTGATCGGTTACACGAGCAAAACGATCGGCTTCGAATACTCGCGGAGGATCGTCGACCCCGGATTCCTCTTCTCAAACAGCCTCGTAGATCCTGAGAGGCAGATCCTGAGCGGCCTCGTCGGCTTCGACCAGACAAGCCTCAAAGCCAAGGTTCAGGTGTTTCCAAACCTCGGTATCAACCTCAACTGGGCCGACGCCAACAACATGTTGACTGACGAGAACCGACACTGGCGCGAGTCCTCCGTCGACTGGAACATGGTTAAGGGAACGAAGGTCAGCGCCTATCAGGCCGAGCAGCTCTACAAGGACAACACGGCGGCGCAGGTCGACCGCGAGTTCGACCGGCTGCTGCTCCAACAGAGCCTCGGCTCCTTCGGCACGCTCTCGCTCATGCAGGAGCAGCGTCATTTCAACGGCGAGCAGGACGAGACGCCGAGTTCTGTGACACAGCAGGTGGCCTACTCGACCAACCTCACCAAGACCACCAAGATCGAGACTTCACAGAGCGAGACCAGGTTTGAGACGGGCGAGCGGGAGACCGCCATGACCAACACCATCAACACCAACGTCACAGACCGCATCGGCGTCGGCGTAACGGACACGAAGGTCAACAGGGCGGGCGACAAGCCGGACAGCCAAAAGCGCGACTACGGTTTCTGGATGGACTTCGGCAGGAACATCCGATTCACCTATGGCCAGGTGCGCGACCTGAGCAACCCCAGCGCAGGGACGAGGAACGAAAAGGTCGGTCTCACGAGCGGGCAGTTCGCCGGCCTCGACGTCAAGAGCCTGCAGTACACGCGGGACGTCTGGGACAACCGCCGCAGCAAGTCGATGGGCAACGTCAACATCAAGACGGTCAAGCCTCTCGACCTCGGCACTATAGACAACGTCGAATTCTTCTACACGGCCGACACCCTGCACGACATGGACAAGTGGGCGAAGGAGAACCGAACCATGGGCTTCACGGGCAATCTCGGCCCGATGAGCCTTGGCTATGGCTATCGCAGCCAGGTCAGCCCCAACGGCGACCGCGCGATCGACCGCGTCTTTTCGTTCAACACTGACAAGTCCGGCAAGAGCGCCGTTCGCGCAGAACTGAACTACGACCTCCGCACCATGCCGACTGACGAGGTCGTCGCGATCCGCGACCTCAAGTTCGTCGCAAAGTTCTCAAAGGACTGGCAGGTCGAGAACAGCATCATGACGAACCCGCTCAAACAGAACAACCAGGCGTTGCTCGGCGGCGTCGCCCAGGATACGAGGACGAACAACTGGAAGGTCAACTATCTGGGCGGCAAGAGCCTCAAGGCGGGGTTCGTTTTCGAGGAGATGCGCAACGACAAGACCAACCTCTTGTCGCGCAAGACGGGCATCGACCTTACTTTATTTGCATCGAACCCTTCGCCTCTCACGCTGGGATATCGCTCGGTACAGACCGACGGCACGGGCCCGCGCAGCACCAGCCACGAGTTCTGGGTCCGCTTCGACCAGCGGCCCGGGCCCAACCAGACGTTCAGCATGATGTTTGGAAACATGAACTACGAAGGCTTCCGGCCCAGCAGCAGCGCGCTCCAGAACTGGAGCCTGCGCCTCGACTACGGAATCCGCTTCTAGCCGCCCGGCAAAACGTCCGCGCTCCGCAGCGACTTGATCGCGACTGCGCCCGTCTTGCTGTCGTCCACTATCCTGACGTAGACGAGAGCACCGACGCGAGAAAACAGTTCCCAGATCACGGGCTCTGAACCGTCGGTAGTCTTCTTCACAGTAGCAATGGGAACCGAAAGTCTTGCGTCGATGAGTTGTACCGATACGTTGGGGTCGGCTTTGCCTAGCATCGTGAACTTCAGTCCGTTGTTGTCAAGCACGAAGACCTGCGACTCGATCCGGCCCGTCAACTCCATGTCCGAACCGCCGTGCCCGTCGTCGGCAGTGCTCAGGATCGTCTCGCCAGAGTCGGTAAGAGAGGCTTGCGCCGTGTCGGAGAGTTCGCCAATTCGCCGCCAACCGAGCGGCCAAGCGGTATCTGCGGACGGGGGCCCTAACGAAAAATACGCGGGCCCTGCTGAGATTCGATGGTCTTCGTATTTGCCGGAAAACGTGATCCCGCCTGCGTCGAGCGCCTTTCGACTGACGACCGCGCCAAAGCCCGTAGGCAGCAGTTGCGCATCAGCGGTCGTTCCGTCGCCGAACGTGAACGATCCCGAGAGTTTCCGGGAGTCAGTCACCGTAAAACCAGGTAGCGCCAAGACCTCCGTCTTTTTTCCGTCGCTTTGAAGAGTGATCGAGCGGATTACGAACGGATCAGGTGGCTCTGACGCGTCTTTCGTCTCGCCAGTCACGTCGTTGCGCCAAGAGTAGGGAAACGACCCGTCAAAGGCGAACGGGTTGCCACTGAGCGCGCTGGTAACGACTCCGTCTGGCCCCAGCGTTACTCCATCAATTCCAACACTCCAGCCTGCTTTGTCCGTATAGAGGCTTCCGTACTTCCGCATCGCCTCACCGATCGATGCGAGCGTCTGGCCGATCCCGTCAGCCGGGCCGCGCCAGTCGCCGAACTCGCACGACGCTCCCTCGCCGAACCACGGCGACGAACGGTAGAACAGGATCTTGTCGGGGAGACGGACTCCCGAAATAGAGAGCGTGGCGTGGTTGTAAAGTCCGAGCGGCGCCCGCAGCGCGGCTGTCGCACGCTGCGCCAATCGCTCGTTCCCGGTGAGAACGCACGCCTCGAGCAAATCGTCCGTGTATGCCGATTGCGACTCCGTGGCAAGGTGTTCGCCTGCGAAGGCTCCGTACGTCACCGTACCGACGACGTTCGTCGGCTGTGTGACGGTCTGTGAGAGGAACGCTCGTTGCAGCACTTCAGTGGCCGCCCCATTGTCACCGGATCTCGCCAGCAACAGCGCAGTGGCAACGGTGTCTGCGCTCGGAGTCCGCTTGTCCTGCAGTTCCGACACCGCCTCCTTCTTCAGTCTCGGCAGCGACTTCTTGACTGCGTCCCGCGCCCTCGTCTTCACCGCATCGTCCGTAACGACTTTGCTGGCCGCGAACTCCGACAGGAACAGCGCGCTGAGTCCCGTCAACGGCGCGCCAACGATTGCACTCTCCGCTGACGACACCTGCGCAATCACTGCTTCGCGCTCCTTGTAGTCAGGAAAGTCTGTGACATATCTGAGTTTCCAGCGCGCAGTTTGAGCGGCTGCTGATGCGTCGAACGGGGCGTCCTGCCAACGCGCGCTCTTCGTGTTAAAGGCGACCGTGGTCCGGCCGTCTTCGTCCCGGGCGCGCAATAAGAGGTTGATCACCGCGTCGCCGTTGTTCTGCCACGTGTACTGCTTCAGTTTGCCCCCCCAATACCGCAGCGCCCACGCGAAGCGGACGGCGTTCTCGTCCGCAGTCAAGCGCATCATGTTGTCGGAACTCTTCGGCGCCATCAGTTTCTCGTCTCCGGACTCGGTCTCCCACCAGAGGCCCTCGATCTCCTCCTCAGCGCCGCCCTCGTTCTCTTCACCGCCGCCGCGCTCCATGTCGAGCGCCGGCCTCGTATAGTAGAGGAACGGCGTCGTCTGTGGAAACCTCTTCGTCGATCGGGCCAGTCCGTACGCCTCCCACAGGCGCCGTTCGGCGATGTCGATGATGTCGTTTGTGTCCGAGACAGCGACGTCAAACTTCCACGAGAACTTCGCAGGGTTTGCAAGCGTTCGTTCGACAAGTTTCGCCCTTCCGTCTGCGTCGCGTGCGTAACTCGCAAATCCATAAGTGAGGATCGCCGACGTCGAAGTTCTCCCTGACGTGTCGACGCCCAGCAAAGGCGCCATCGGCCGGTTTGTCGCAAGGTCCGCCATGTCCGGCATCACCGCGGCGCCGAACTTGCCGGCGCTGGCGACCACGACCGGCGTACCAAACCTCTCCGAAGTGACGGCCTCGGGGTTCGTCGAAGGTGGCGCGTACCAGTCCGTCGGTCTCGCCTGACGGCCGTTCGGCGTCAACGAGACACGGAACATCGCGCTCGTCAGGCTGTTCGGCGGGGCCGACCCGCTCACCTTGACCGACACGACCCGGCCCTTCTCGGGCACGCGGACCGTGCACGTATAGGTGTCTCCGCTGAGCACGAGTCCACCGTCCGTCTCAGACACGCTCGTGAACCCGAGCCCTTCGCCGCCCGTAGCGATCACCGTCTGTCGCCCCCTACCGTCGACCGTCAAGAACTCGACCTTTCCGTTGGTAGTGGCTCTCACTCCGACATCGCCGGAAACATACGAAACCGGCTCAGGGGAGCCGGTTGGTAGCAGTACCGAGGCCAAGATCAGCGAGATCACGCCATGCATTGTACATTCGACGCCCAGGGAACCGGAGAGCGTTCCCGGACGTGTAAGATCGTAGGGCCCACGATGCTATGAAAGTCCGCCAGTTCTTCCCGGTCGTTCTCGCCACCGTCGCAGTAGCGTTGGTCACGGGGGGCCTGACCCCAAAGTCGGTCGATCTCATGATCGCCGAGGGCCGAGACGACAGCCACGCGAAGGCGCTCCTCGACCAACTCTGCTCAACAATTGGCGGACGAGCCACCGGGACTCCCGAACTCGCAAGAGCCGAGCAGTGGGCTCTCGCCAAGTTCAAGTCCTATGGGCTGGAGAACGTCCACCTGGAGAAGTGGGGAACGGCCCCGCAGACCTTTGAGCGCGGACCCAGGCAGGTCGGTCGCGTGGTCGCTCCGTTCGAGCGCGACCTCGTTTTTACGACGAACTGTTACACCTCGGGCACGCAAGGGCCGGTGAGGGGCCCCGTCTACCGTGAGCCCGTGACGCCCGACGAAGCGTTCCGGATGGGAGAGAAACTCAAGGGAGCCTGGATCCTCATGCCCGGGATCGTCTCCATGGGCGGAGCGCGCCTGGCGAACCCGTCGGCCATGGATCGCCGCCTCGACTTGGCTGGCATCGCAGGTCGTATCTACAC
>DATLWQ010000461.1:0-2693 GCA_035576225.1 Fimbriimonadaceae bacterium
GCCAACTGGATGATCCCGTTGACGTCGCCGATAGCGAAGATGTTGTCGACGTTCGTGCGCATGTCCTCGCCGACGTCGATCCCTGTACGACTCGTCTTCACGCCGATCTTTTCTAGGTTCAGATTGTCGGTGAACGCGCGCCGCCCGACGGCGACCAGCACCACGTCCGCGTCGAGGCTCTCGCTCTTGGTGCCGCTCTTGACCGAGACCTTCCAGGCCTTTTTGTTCTTCGTGAGTTTTTCGACCGCGCTGCCGGACATGATCTTCACGCCCTGGCGCGTCAACAACTTCCCAAGTTCCGTGCTGCAGTCCTCGTCCATCATCGGGATGATCTTCGGCATCATCTCCACGACCGTGACGTCGGAACCCAGGGCGTTGAAGACATAGGCGAACTCGACGCCGATGACGCCTCCGCCGACGATGACTAGTTTCTTGGGCACGAAAGGCGCCATCACCGCATCGTCGCTGGTCCAGATGCCGTCCTTTTGGCTGCCCTCGAGGCCTGGGATCTTTGGAACGATGATCGTCGAGCCAGTGGCAACGATGAAATTTCGAGCACTAATTTTCTGCTTTTTTCCGTCCTTTTCGACTTCAATGGTGTTCTCGTCTACGAACTTTGCCGTGCCTTCGACGTGCGTGACGCCGTTCTTCTTGAACAGGATGCCGACGCCACCTCTTAGCGTCGTCACAATCTTGTCCTTTCGAGACGTGATCGTGTCGAAGTCAAACGAAACTTTGCCGTCGATCTTTACACCCATGGCGTTTGAGTGAAGGACGCTCTGGTATGCGTCGGCACTGGCGATGAGTGCCTTGCTTGGAATGCAACCCCAGTTCAAACACGTTCCGCCGAGGTACTCCTTCTCGACCACCGTGACCTTCGCTCCGAGTTGTGCAGCGCGGATCGCGCACACATAACCGCCGGGGCCCCCACCTATAACGACGATGTCCGTATCAAACTTTTCCTGTGCCATCGGGCTTGCCTGTTCCTTGGTCTGCACCATTTATCGGGTCTCACAAAACCACCGTCGGCGCAGGCCTCCTCCTACCTGGAAGGCTCCAACCTCCGGCTGAGTGCCCTGCGGGCGGCGACAGGGGGCAGTGTACCCATGGGTTTCCGGCGTCCCAGAACCCGCGCACAGACCGCAAAGTTGCCAGAATGCGCCTTCCTCGGACGGCCTATCGTCGCCTCCCGGCGCGGAGTTCCAGTACCCTTACATTCGGGAGCAAGTCGCTTGGCCTGTCATGGGTGATCGCACGTTACGCGCAAATGCGGCCGGCCCGGTGCTCTCCGGTGTCGGCGCGTCGCTGTTGGTGACGGGGCTGATGCTGTCGGCCGTGTTCCTGTTGTGGCCGCGCACCGTTTCAGCCGCCGTTTCGGCCCAGGCCGTCGCCCTCCCCGTTGCACCGGTCGCGCTGTTCCTCGTCGGTGTCGCGGTGGTCTTGCTGTCCCTTTGGAAAGGCAGTGCGGCGCCTATGTGGGTCGCGCGCATTCTCCTTCTAGCGGTCGTCGCCTCGGCGGTCCTCGCTTTCTTGAAGACGGGCATCACTGCTTTGGACGAAATCGGTCGAGCGTGGTCGTTGGTCGGCAGAGCCGCCGACAACGTTCCGATCGGTGGACTCTCGCAGTTCGGGCTCTGGCTAGGGGTCGCCAGTGCGTCGATCCTGTGCGCAACTTTCGTCTCGCGCTGGTTGTCGATCCTTGCGCAGGCCGTCGGCGTCCTTGCCTGCGTCTGCCTAGCGGCGCTCGTGGCCAGCGCCGGCCTAGGGTTCGAGGGCGCAAGTGACCCTGCGCTCACGACGTTCGTTCCGAGCGTGTCCCTCGGACTGTGCGCCTATCTTGCAGCGTTCGCGGGCGTTATCCTTAGCATTGGGCAAGGTTTGATGTCGCGAATCGAGCCGGGTTCGTCGTCGGCGCTCTCGCTCACTGCGGGTCTCGGCTTCCTTCCGTTCGTTCCCGTCTTCGGCGCAGCCATCGTCTATGCGAGGGACTCTTACCTGCCCGAACTCTCTTTGCCCCGAGAGGCGATCCTGGGTGTCGTGGGAGCAACGGCCTTCGTGCTGTGGGCGCTGTTCAACGCGCGCCTGACGGCCGCAGAGGAGGCCAGAAGATCGGCAGCGAAACGGGAGGCAAGCGACGCACGCCGCAACAACGACGTCGTCCAGGCTGACCTCATCAGGGCCGAGGGAGATCTTGCGCTGGCTGAGGCCAAGGCGCTGGCGCTAGAAAAGCGGCTCGATGCTCTCAAGCACAAACTCGAGACGGTGGAGTCTGACCTTGAGGTCGAGAAGGGCGCACGGGTCAACGACCAGGAGGCTGCGCACGCGCGCGCCAAAGAAGCAGCAGAGGCGCACACCGATCACATCTCGCAGACCATCGCAAAGTTCGACAGCGAGAGGCGAGAACTTCGAGAACGCATTGAAGCGCTCGAAGGAGACCTCACGACGGCGCGCAATGAACTGTCGCTCGTCTCTGACCAGCACGAACGCGAGCAGGCGCTCTACGAATCTAGGCTGTCGGAAGCCATGGACGAGTACGATGCGCTCCTGTCCAGACGCGCACAGGAAAGGGAGCGCGCCGAGGCGCAGATCGGCGATGCGAAACAGATGCTGATCGAAACCTTGCGGTCTGTCGATGCACCCCTCGCTTTCTTGGAAGCAGACGGAGTGCTCGTTTTTGTAACAGAACGCTTTTC
>DATLWQ010000462.1:0-8192 GCA_035576225.1 Fimbriimonadaceae bacterium
GCGCTTCGGCGAGTTTTACCGAGGCGTCGAGGTCTTCGACGTTCACATAGAACACGACCTCCGCCTTCCCCTCGGGCTCGTATCGCAAGCCGCCGGTCACCGCCTCTGCAAAGGGCGGTTCGAACCATCCGTAGTCGAACCCGTGCTGCTGTTTCTTGTCGATCGGCCATCCGAAGAGACCCGTGTAGAAGTCGCGCACCTTGTCCCCATTGGGGCCGGCGATCTCAATGTGTGAAATCAGGTTCGGCATATTTCCACCCCAATCACAGTTACATGCCTCGATGTACATCGGTTGCGGACGTGGGCCGTGCTAACCTGGCGAGTAGGTCGAACGATATGAAGTTGAACCGCGCCATGATTGTTCCTGCGATCCTAGTCTTCGGCGTAGCCGACGCACAGATCGACGCACTGGCGACGTCGATGGCGAGCAAGGTCAAGGTGCAACCGGTCGTCTCCCTCAAGGTTCGTCCGTTCGCGCTCGACCGCGTAAGGTTGCTCGACGGCCCGTTCAAGAAAGCACAGGACGCAGATCACGCTTACCTGCTCACGCTCGACCCGTTCCGGTTGCTCCACGGCTTCTATCAGAACGCGGGCCTGCCCACGAAGGGCGACGCGTACGGTGGCTGGGAGCAGATGGACATCGCAGGGCACTCGCTCGGGCACTATCTCACTGCATGCTCGGAGATGTACGCCGCGACCGGAGACCAGAAACTCAAGGACAAGGTAACGACCATCGTCGATGAACTGAAGCGCTGCCAGGACGTGAGCAAAGACGGAATGGTAGCGGGCTTCCCAGAAGCACAGCGGGTGTGGAGCGAGATCTCACGCGGCGAGATCAAGTCGCAGCCGTTCAACCTCAACGGCATCTGGGTGCCTTGGTACAACGAGCACAAACTCCTCGCAGGACTCGAGTCCGCGTACCTCTATTGCGACTCAGCGGACGCGCTTCTTATCTCACGGCGCCTCGGCGACTGGGCGATCAACGTCACCAAGAACCTCACGCACGACCAGTGGCAGGCAATGCTTGGCACCGAGCACGGCGGGATGAACGAGGTGCTAGCCAACCTCTACGCCTTCACCGGCGAGAAGAAGTTCCTCGACCTTGCAATGAAGTTTCATGACGAACGCGTCTTGGATCCTCTGGAAAAGGGCGAGAGGAAACTACAGGGTCTGCACGGGAACACGCAGTTCCCGAAGATCATCGGGTGCGCAAGGGAGTACGAACTGAGCGGGCAGAAGAAGTTCGACAACATCGCCGAGAACTTCTGGCACCAAGTGGTCGACGACCACACTTACGTAAGCGGCGGCAATACGATGGGCGAGTACTTCGGCCCTCCTGGCCAGTTGGCCGCGCGCATTGGATCCAACACTACGGAGTCGTGCAACACCTATAACATGCTGAAACTCACGCAGCACCTCTATTGCCTCCACCCGACAGTAGAACTGGGCGACTATTACGAGCGCGCGCTGTGGAACCATATCCTGGCGTCGGTCAACCCTGACGACTACGGAGTGACGTACTTCCTCCCGCTCGGCATGGGCGTGCAGAAGCGGTTCAGCACACCGACCAACGACTTCACCTGCTGTCACGACACGGGGATGGAGAACCACGCGAAGTACGGCAGTTGCATCTACTACGAGGACGGCGACACGCTTTACATCGACCAGTTCATCTCGTCTGAGTTGGACTGGAAGGAGAAGGGGGTGAAGGTAACGATGGATGCGACACGGCTCATGGCTGGCGAGCTGCGGATCGACGTTGCGGGCAAGCCGAGCGTGTTCACAATCAAGGTGCGAATTCCAGAATGGATGAACCAAGCGCAGTACGATCCAGCAGCTCTTGGCATGCCTGCCGGAGCGGGTGCTTTTGTTGCAAAGAACGGTGAGTACTTTGAAGCGCGAGAGAAGTGGGGCACTGGACTGTACGTTGCGCTTCTGGCACATCCAAGAATCCACGAAGAGGCGATGCCCGACGATGCAAGTAGGGTAGCGCTCTTCTATGGTCCCGCGCTCTTGGCCGGTGTTTGGCCGCAGGCCGACATCGATAGCGGGCTGAATCCGGCCATAGTCGGCAAGTCGGAAGACCCTGGTGCGTGGCTCAGCCGTCTTGACGGTTTCGATACGTTCAACAGTAAAGGGGGACTCAAGCCGTTCAACATGAGATTTGAACCCTTTTACATGGTTCATGGCGAGAAATACTCGGTGTTCTTCGACGAAATGAGCGCCGATGCATGGAGCGCAAAGGTCGCGGCGTACGCGGCCGAACAAGCAAGACAGAAAGAACTCGACGCCCGCACGGTCGAGTTCGTCGATGTCGGATCCCGTCGCGCGGTGCAAAACAACGATCTGAAGAGCGAGAAGTCGTACACGGGCGTGCTCAACGAGAAGCGCTGGCGCGACGCCCGCGACGGCGGGTGGTTCGAGTTCGACATCAAGGTCGACTCTGACGGCCCTAACACTCTTATGCTGACCTACTGGGGCAGCGACGGCGGTGGGCGAGAGTTCGACATTCTCGTCGACGGGAAGGCCATCGCCTGGCAAAAATTGGACAACAACAAGCCCGGGTCGTTCTTCGACGTCGCCTACGACGTGCCGACAGAACTTACGAAGGGCAAGGAGAAGGTGACGGTGCGCGTTCAGGCGCGCCCACAGGCCCGCGCAGGAGGCGTGTTCGGCGCACGAATGGTGCGACCAAAGGCGTAGCTACGAACGGCCGATAGTAAACTAATGTCCACATGGGCATCGTCAAGTACGACACCCCGTTCGACCTGAGCCAGGATTTCTCGCCGAAAGGAGACCAGGCGCAGGCAATCGACCAGATCTGCGAAGGGCTGGAGTCCGGCTACCGGTTCCAGACGCTCCTTGGCGCCACAGGAACGGGCAAGACGTACACGATGGCGAGCGTCATCCAGCGCATGCAACGGCCCGCGCTGGTCTTCGCCCACAACAAGACGCTCGCCGCCCAACTGTGCCAAGAGTTCCGCGCGTTCTTCCCTGAGAACTCGGTGCAGTACTTCATCTCCTATAACGACTACTACCAGCCGGAGGCGTACGTCCCGACCACCGACCTGTACATCGAGAAGGACTCGAGCGTCAACGAGGAGATCGAGCGGCTGCGCCATGCGGCGACACAGTCACTATTGCAGCGGCGCGACGTCGTTGTGGTCGCCAGCGTCTCGTGCATCTACGGCCTTGGTTCGCCGGAGGAGTACCTCGAGCAGGCGGTAACGTTCGAGGTCGGCCAAGAGTTCGGGATGGACGCCGCGCTCAAACAACTTGTGCATATGCAGTTCGTGCGCAACGACATCGCTCTCTCTCGTGGAACGTTTCGAGTCAAGGGCGACCTCCTTGAGATCCAGCCGAAGGACGAAGAGATCGTGACGCGAGTCGAGTTCTTCGGCGACACGATCGAGCGCATCCGGTTGATCGATCCTCTTACAATGGATGTGATCGACGAGCCGACGAAGTGCAGCGTCTTCCCCGCCACGCACTACGTCACGCCATGGGAGCGGCTCGACCGCGTGCTCAAACAGATCGAAGAGGAGCGCGACGTGCAAGTAGAGGCGTTCCAGTCGCAGAACAGGCTTCTGGAGGCACAGCGTCTGAAACAGCGCACGGACTTCGACCTCGAGATGATCCGCGAAGTCGGCTACTGTAGCGGTATCGAGAACTACTCGCGCTATTTCGACGGCCGACGACCGGGCGAGCCGCCGTACACGCTGCTCGACTTCCTCCCCAAGGACGCGGTCGTATTCATCGACGAGTCGCACGTCACGCTGCCGCAGATCAGGGCGATGTTCAACGGCGACCGGCAAAGGAAGTCAGTGCTCGTCGACTATGGCTTCCGGCTTCCCTCCGCTTTGGACAACCGTCCGCTGAGGTTCGAGGAGTTCTTGGAGCGCGTGCCGCAGGTGGTGTTCGTCTCGGCCACGCCCGGACCGTTCGAAGCGGAGAACGAGCAGCAGCGGGTCCAGCAGGTCATACGCCCGACCTACATCGTCGATCCCGAGGTGGAGATCCGCCCCACGCTCGGCCAGATCGACGATCTGATCCATGAGATCCAGCAGCGGGCGGCGAAAGGCGAGCGCACACTGGTTACCACGCTGACTAAGAAGATGGCTGAGGATTTGACGGGATATTTAGAGGATTTGGCCGTCAAAGTTAACTATATCCATAGCGAAGTCCACTCGCTCGATCGCCCGGAGATCCTGCGCGACCTGCGCCTAGGCGTGTACGACGTGGTGGTTGGAGTCAACCTCCTCCGCGAGGGACTCGACCTTCCCGAGGTGACCCTCGTCGCTATCCTCGACGCGGACAAAGAGGGGTTCCTGCGCTCGGAGACCTCGCTCGTGCAGACCATCGGTCGTGCCGCGCGCAACGTCGGAGGCAAGGTGCTGCTCTACGCCGACAACGTCACGGGATCGATGGAGCGGGCAATCGCCGAGACGAACCGGCGCCGCGAGGTCCAACTCGCCTACAACACTGAGCACGGCACCGAGCCGCAGACAGTCAAGAAGGAGGTTCGCGAGACTGTGCGGTCCCACGAGATCGTCGCGGAGATGACTGCGCAGTACAACGAGAGCGTCAACCTTGATCCCGACCATCCCGTGCGCATCGAGGACGTGCCCATCCTCATCGGTCAACTGGAGAACCAGATGAAAGAACTGGCGAAGAACATGGAGTTTGAGCGCGCCGCTGAAGTCCGTGATGAGATCGCAGGGCTCCGCAAACTCATGGGCGTCAGCGATGGGCGGATCGGCGTTGAGAAGAGGAGACTGCCGGGCCGTCGTCGATAGTTGTGCGCTCCTCCATCCCATTGCGAGGTGGAGAAGCGCTGAAAGTTCTGAACGGCTTCTTGACTTAGAGCGATGTCGGAATGCTCTGGGGGAAGTTGAAGACGTTGTCCGGATCGTACTTCGCCTTGACCTCGACCAGCCTCTCCAGGTTGCCTCCGTAGTACATTCTGAGCGGGTCTTTGAGCGACGAGTCGCTGTAGTTGACATAGGCGCCCTTCGTGTACTTCGACATGTCGTTTCTGAAGTCGATGACCCATTTAATCGTCTTCGCTCCATCTTCGGGTGCCGTCCAATAGCCGTCGTACTGGATGACGAACTGGGTGTCGCGGTAGAAGACCGCGGTGTCAGTCGGTTTGACCTTGCTCGGCACTCCCCCGCCGCCCAGAAGTTGCACCATTGAGGGCTGACTGGGTGTGCAGGACAGTTCGGGCACCGCGTCCAAGTGCATCTTCAACGCGGAGATGGCGTCCTTGGGGAACGGCTCTACCACGAACGCCGACGTGCTCTTATAGATCTGGTTGTCGCTGTGCGGGTCGACGAACCACGTCGGGCTCTGTGGGTCCGAGCTGCAGAAGATGCGCGCGGCGATCTGCTCGGGCACGACCTTGAACTGGATCCCCATCGGGGGAGCCGCTGCCAACAACGGCATCAGCAGGGTCTGAGCCTTCGCCAGGTCGGCGGGGCTGTCCGGGGTGAACTGGCCGTGCATCTGCACCGTGCCTGGCGTCGAGGGAGCGCGCATCTTGACGTGGTCTACCGGAAGCAGCGTCAGGAACGTCGAGACGTCGTTGTCGCTCGTCGGCCCCCACCTTTGCCACGTGTCGACGACGGTCTCCAGAGACTCCCACGGCCACTCGACGGTGAAGATCGCAACGAGACTTGGCCGATAGCAGTCGAAAGTGAACTTGGTCGCGACGCCGAAGTTGCCGCCCCCTCCACCCCTGCAAGCCCAGAAGAGATCGGGGTTTTCATCTTTGTTGGCGTTGACTACGTCTCCGTCTGCGTTGACGAGTTCGACGTTCGTCAGAAGGTCGCACATTAGGCCGAGCTTCCTCGTCGTGACGCCGAAGCCTCCGCCCAGAACCAGGCCACCAAGCCCGACGCTTGGGCCCGTTGCGCCAGGCAGGGTCAGACCGACCTCTCCCAACTGGTCGAACATCTCTAGCATGTAGATGCCAGCACCGATCTCTGCGACGGCAGATGCCGCGTCGGCCTTGACCGACTGCATCTCGCTGACGTCGATGATAACTCCGCCTTCAACCAGTGACGAAAACGCCTCGTAGTTGTGTCTGCCCGCCCGAACGCGAAACGGTATAGAGTTTTCGCGCGCGTAGCGGACTGCGTTCTGGACGTCGCACGTGTCCTGGCAGAAGACGATTTTGACCGGTATGTTCTGGTCGTAGTCCGCCCAACGTGCAAAACCGATCCTTGCCTCTTCCCACCCTGGATCGGTCGGAGTGATGATTCTGCCTGTGAGTTGTGGTTTTTTCATAGTTTCTCTCTCTGCCCATGGGTCAAAGCCGCGACTGTCCGGCCCATTGCACGGGCCCGTAGACGCGGCCGTCTGGTTCGATCACGATATAGGTTTGGTCGGGGCTGTTTCCAGCCCAGTCGCCCGAGTTGCAATAGATCCTGCCGCCAGGAAACTCGTAACGATCCGGCAAATGCGTATGGCCGAAGATCAACACGCACACGCTTTCTCCATAGACCTGGTTGAGCGCCTTGAAGGCCTTTCTGGCAGCATGACGAAAACGATAGACGACGAGGTTGTCGAGGAACCCTCTCTTTTCAACTACAGCGCGAGTCGAAATGTCCGTGCACGTGCCAACTCCGTAGCCCGTTTCCCATCGCTGGCCGACGTTTCCAGCACGCTGTCCGCCGACGCCGCCTGCCCTGAGACGACGTATGTCGTTACCGCGAAGCAGGTCGAACAGTTCGTAGCGCATGTACAGCCAAAGGAACGGGTCGTGGTAGTGGCCGTGCTCGATGTACACGCGCAGTTCGTCGTTGATCTTCGTCAGGACGCTGGGGTTCCACGCGACCTGTGCCCAGAGCGCGGCGAGGTCCGGCCTCGCGAATCGCAGGCCCGTCACGCCGATGTCGTGGTTGCCTGTGATGTAGGTCACCATACGATCCTTGCTGGAAAGGCTCCCAAGACACTCAAGGACGGGCTCGTACTCAGGCTGCAAGAAGCCGGGCGGCTTTCCCTTGACGGTCGAGGTCTTACGACCATCGATCTCCAAGATGACGGGCTGGTTCGGGTTTGCCGCCGGATAGGGAGGGAGGTCCATCAGGTCGCCGTTTAGCACGATCGACGTGACCGTTTGATCTTCCCTCAATGCCTGTATGAAGTTCATGAACGCTTGTTTGCGACCGGGAGAGTCTTGAGGATTCCACGTGTCTAAGTGAACGTCTGAAAAGACGACCGTCCTCCCCACTTGACCCGTTGGTGCTTGCTCTTCACTCTGCGGTTTCGCATCCTGCCGTCGATCAATAAGAACCTCTGTCAACCACTCTTGTAAAGAGGTTGCTAAGGAGGCCCAGAGCACCCAGACAATCAGGGCAAACAGGAGCCCACAGGACGCCCCAAACCCTGCAAAGACGTAGTCACTTGTTGTCATGCGGAGTGCTCTTCATCCGGTCGATCTGTCCGATGAGCCAGTTGATGGCCGCCAACCCCAGGATAACGCCAAGGCCGAGACCAAAGCCCGCGCCGAACCACACCGGTATATCGTGGGTGTGCGAAACGGTCAGGACAAATATTGTCAGCACGACCCCAGCCACCGCCCCAACAATGAACGTGTTCACTATTTGCTTTCTCATAGCGCTCACTTGGGGGACAGCATACGCGAAACGACGCATTTGTTACCAAGAATTCGTTACACGCTCAAACAAGCAGCGTGCGCATTCGGTTTGCACATTGCTACTTTAACTATCGTTTAATCGCTTTTACACGACTGCGAACGCAACTCTCTACTTCCCTTCCGCTTGTAGCCGGCTTGTTCCCATTCACTGGCCAAGAGCCCAAAAATGAGGTCATCCATGCGTGCCTCACCCCACTGCACCTTCTCTCTTAGGCAACCCTCTTCGGCGAAGCCGACCTTGCGCAAGAGCCGTTGGGACGGGTCGTTGTTGGCGAAGACGTACGCCTGGACGCGGTGCAGCCTTTGCACGCCAAAGCCGAACTCGAGCGCCGCGCGTACGGCTTCCGTCGCAAAACCGTTGGTCCAGTGTTTCGGCGCGATCTCATATCCAAGTTCGCCGGTGGAACTCGGCCTCTTCGACAACCTCACTCGACCAATCACCTCTCCGTCCAGAAGAATCGACCAGTTCCAGCCATCGCCACGATCGTTTTCTTCTTTGGCTCCGCAAAGGACTTCTTCGCAGAACTCCGCG
>DATLWQ010000463.1:0-2139 GCA_035576225.1 Fimbriimonadaceae bacterium
ACCTTTCCCCACTCTGCGCACTTCTCGGCGGTTCCAAACCGCATCTTCGCAAAGCGCTCGGGGAAGTTCTGGGCAAAGAGCGAAAGGAACTTCCCATTGTCCTCGGTGCCAGCCTCGAACTCGATCCCCGCATAGATGTCCTCCGTGTTCTCGCGGAAGATCACCATATCGACGTCCTGAGGACGCTTGACGGGCGACGGTACGCCAGGGAACCACCGAACGGGCCGCAGACAGACGTAGAGGTCGAGAGTCTGCCGCAAAGCGACGTTCAGCGACCGAATTCCACCCCCGACGGGTGTCGTCAACGGGCCCTTGATTCCGACCAGGTAAGTGCGGAACGCCTCAAGCGTCTCTTCCGGCAGCCAACTCCCCGTCGCGTCAAAAGCCTTTTGCCCTGCCAGCACCTCCTTCCACTCGATCTTGCGCCCTCCGCCGTACGCCTTCTCGACCGCCGCGTCCAGGACGCGCACCGCCGCGTGCCAGATGTCGGGTCCGATCCCGTCCCCTTCGATGAAAGGAACGATCGGGTCGTCGGGCACAGTGAGGCCCTGGGGAGTCATCGTGATCGGGTTGCCCATGATAGTGCCGCCGATTCTACCGGAGGTGGTGCGTCACCGCGGTCGTGCGTTGGGACACGCTAGAAGTGTCCTCCGTGTTGTAGCAACCAGAATACGGCACCGAGCACGGCTAACACGAGCAGCGGCCAGCAGCCCGAGCACCCGAGGTTCTCACGAAGCCCCATCGCCGCCCTTCGACTTGCCCTCCTTCTCTTCTGTCAGTTTGTTCCAGTTGGCAGCCGCGTTGAAGAACAACGCGTACGATCCCACGGTCTCGCCACGCCAGAACGGGTTGAACGAGAACAGAAGCACGTGCCCCTTTCCGACCTGGCAGTCGACGAGCGCAGCCTGGCCCGCCAGTTCGTCGCCGCCTTTGAGCATGCCGGATACGAGCAGGTCCTTCTCTGCCGCGTAGCGCAAGAGCACTTTGGGAGAGGGAAGGGAAGCGTTGTTGTTGCGCGGAGTCGGGTTGTCGTCCTTGCCCGGGTCATATGCGGCCCGGCCTTGCACGACGTCTGCGTCAGTAAGGTCCCCGCGGCCGCTCGGTCGGCCCTCGGGGCCGCCGAATCTGCGGAACCCGCTTCGACCCATGCTCAGGATCGGTAGCGAGTTCGCATTAAAGTACACGGCCAGCGTGTCGCCGTAGCCGGACAGCACCGGCGAGTCCTTCTCCGCGTTCTCCGTCAGGAACACGCCTCCCGGCGCATTGATCTGGTCCGGTTCGCGGACGGACACGCCGTGCACGATCCCATAGTCGATCGGAACACGGCACATGTTGCCGACGCAGACGAGAAGGCCGCCCTGGTCGACGAAGTCCCGCAGGTGCAGAACGCCCTCGAGTTCGATTCCCCCGCGGATGTCGTCGGTGCTGTCGGGAGCACCCAGGTTGGGCGTCTCGTCGGTCTTCTTCCAAGGGATTGGGTCGCCGGCCATCGGCCTCCCGGCGACGATCGATTGCGCCGTGCCGCGCGTCTGCGGCATCAGGATGACGTCGTACTTCGCCTTGAGGTCCGGCGTGTCGCGCAACGCGTGCACCGAGACGTAGTCGTATTTGACGCCGAGTTCGTCGAGCGCAATGCGCGCCCACCCCTCTTCCTGCGTCGACGTCCATGTGTGCACGAGCGCCAGACGCGCCTTGCCAGTCAGAGAAAACTTCCTCCCCAATAGAATCATGCCAAAGCCATTAGCGATTCGCTTCGATTCGTCAGGTGTGGACGTAAACATCTCAACCTTATCGGCATTCGCGACCTGGAGAATCTTGCTGTCGGTCACGCGAACGACGTCGACGTTGAATAGGGGACCAAGTTGCCAGCCTGTGTCGTCATAGGAGCGCGGATCGTCCGGATTGTAATACTCCTTATCGAGCATCATATCGGCCATGCGTGAGTACGGCTGGTCCATGCGTACAACGACCGAACCCTCCGGCAGCGTTCTATTCCCGACCTTGAAGTCCGCGCTCAGCGCTCTAATTTCGACTCCTTGGCGCCAGAGGGCGTCGCGCAGTGCTACCTGGTTCTGGAGGTTCTTCTCGTCGGCTGGGAAAACATACGCCGCCGGCCCCTCGTTTTGCGGCTTCATCACC
>DATLWQ010000464.1:0-1637 GCA_035576225.1 Fimbriimonadaceae bacterium
GAGGGGGGTTCGGACGAAGAAGGACGTTATGGCGAAGAAAGTAATCCTGGCGTCGATGATCGTGCTGGCGGTGGTCGGCGCTGTCGTGCTCTTCCTCGTGCGCGGAAAGCAGCAGAAAGATCAGATCCGCGAACAGGCGTACGCCAAGAGCATCCAGGCGATCGAGAGCCTCGGCTATACGATCGATCCGCAGGTGTTGAAAAAGAGGCTCGCCATCCCTGCCGCCGACAACGCCGCCCCGATCTACCGCGCCGTGGCCAAAGAGTTCGAGTCAGGCGGCAAAGTAGACGGGGCCTGGACCGCCGGTCGCGATAGAGCGGCGGTTCTCGCAACACTTGACAGTCAAGAGCCCGAGATCTACAAGACGCTCACAAAGGCAACAACAAAGGACCGCTGCGACCTCGGATGGGACTGGAGCCTCGGTCCGCAGATGCATGTGC
This sequence comes from Fimbriimonadaceae bacterium, assembly GCA_035576225.1. GTDB lineage: Bacteria > Armatimonadota > Fimbriimonadia > Fimbriimonadales > Fimbriimonadaceae > JADFMN01. The sequence goes on from DATLWQ010000464.1 coordinate 441, forward strand.
CGGAGATTACGTGGATGAAGAGGATGGCCGCGTACTGCACCTACCTTGCGATTGCAGACGCGCGGCGGAACGACCTTGACTCAGCGCTCGAAAGACTGCTCGTCGCTGACCGCATCGGACGGCACATCGCACAAGAACCCATTTCGATAGCCAACCTTGAGGAGTACTCGAACAGGACGATCCTCCTTGACATCGCGACTAAGATCGTAAGCAGTCGTCCTGTCGACCAGAAGTCCGTGGACTTTCTGAGGCGCCTGGCCGATTCCGTACAGGACCTGACCCCCACCCTCGGCAGCATAGAGTTCGAGGTGCTGGACGGCTACCTCGCGCTGCACGACTACGCTCTCGAGGACATCTACTCTGCATCAAGCGGGCAGGGCGCCCCGTCCACACACAAGAAAGACTTTGACCCCGTTCCAAGACAAATCGCGATCACACTGCTTCTCAACAGGATGGCCGAACTGCACAAGATCTGGTCGACAAAGGCGACGGGAGTAGAGATCGGTGCGCTCGTCCTGGACTTCGACGACAAGATTCAGTTCGACACGACTCCCGGTGCGGATCTTGTCAGAGTCATGCTACCGCCCTTCTCCGGCGCATACCGCTCCTACGCTTGGGCCTCCTCTTCGACCGATATGCTCCAATATGTCGGCACGCTTCTAGGGCAGTACGTCTCGAGCAACGGGAAGATCGACGCCAGCAGTCCCCCCACAGACTCCTACACAGGAAAGCCCTTTGTCGTCACGCACGTCAAGAACACGCTCAAGGTCTACTCCCTCGGCCAAAACGGAACGGACGATGGCGGACCGAGGAAGCCTGGCTACAACTCGCCGATTGGGGGTAACGACGACTTCGGGTTCTTAATCACCCTCAACAAATGAGCCGCGCTCAGCCCATGTTCTGAACCGCGGCGACGACGTCCTCGGGCTTCGGAATGCACTCGATCTCGAGGTTCCGTGCATAAGGCATCGGCACATTGAGCCCGCCGACACGCCCGACCGGAGCGTCGAGGTCGTCGAAGCACTCTTCGCCGATCCGAGCCGCGATCTCCGCGCCGAAACCGCCGTTGCGCCAGTCCTCGTAGCACACCATCGCGCGGTTCGTCTTGGCGATCGACTTTCCGATCGTCTCGATGTCGAGCGGAAGAAGCGAGCGCGCGTCTACGACCTCCGCGCTCACACCCTGCTCGTCCAGCAA
>DATLWQ010000465.1:0-10337 GCA_035576225.1 Fimbriimonadaceae bacterium
AGTCCTGAAGGAGAACGACGATCGCTATCCGGGTGACCAAAGACCACTACTCTTGTGGCATTGCGACCAGGACGGCGAGTACATGCTGCGCGCACGTTGCTTCCGCGACAAGTCCGGCGGTCAGTTCAGCGTGCGTATGCAGACCTACGACTCGTACGATCTTCCCGCGGGACAATCGGTCGACCTCACGATGAACGGGCCGACGAGATTCTTGTTGAGGATGCAACTCAAAGCCGGTGAGATAAGGGCCGTCGCGGCAGGAGCCGTGCTCAGCGGCCACCACGTGTGGGTTGGGCTTGGATCCATTGTTTCGCCCATCGGCCTCCCGGGCGCCGACTTGATCTCCCCTCTAAGCGACGTGTTCGAAGACGCAGTCATGGCGCCTGTCGACGGGGACTACTACGTCATGGCGGAAATAAACTACGGCAACGACACGGTGGTGCACGCCTGGAGCAAGTCTTACCGCTCAAAGGAACTTCAAAACGGAGCAGCCGGATTACAGGCAACGGCCTACGGCAGCACTCCCGAGGTCTTTCAGTTCCATGTGAAGAAGGGAGACCTCTTGAGAGTCGAACTTGGCAGCAGTTCTCCAAACAGCAAGATCGCTTATTCCGAAATGCCCGACGTAACTGAGTTCTCGATCGCACAGCCGGTGGCGGACGGTAAGCGAAATCCGTTCTTCCCTCGCGAGCCGAAGCCGGACGAAATACCGGAGACCGCTGCGGTCAGACCGTTGCTAGGACGCGCACGAGACGGCCGTGTCGAGGCCTTCGTCGCAGCGCGCGACGCAACAGTCTGGTTGGCGGTCGAAGGATCCGGCCCCAGTGACGCTCCTTACTCGGTGAAGGTCTTTGATCCGGTATCTCAACTCACGACGGGCCAGCCAAAGTCAGGCACGCTCAAGATCGGGAACGCGGACTATTGGACATTCGACGCGAAGGCGGGGGACGTGATGACGCTTTCCGCCAATACCTCCGGGTTCGCGGGCCTGATGAGAGTCTATGACCCCGAATTGTCGACTGTCGCATGGCACAATGCCGCACCAGACGAACTTGCGTTCTCCTGGAACTTGATCGCTCGAACACCCGGTCACTATCTTGTCCAAATGACTTCAATAGGTGGCGGTGGCAGCGGCACCTATTCATTGGAGCGCAACCAATACAGCGCGAAGACGATCACTCGCAAGTCGCCTGCGCGCGGAGACTTTTCGAGCGGGCGCGCCGAAGTGTGGCAGTTCACCGCCGAGCCAAACAGGCCGCTCTACATCCATTGGAAGTCGGCCGGGTTTGACTATTCAGTCTCGGTCATCGATGAGGCCGGGAACAACCTCGACCTGAGCCTGACGGACGTCGGGCCAAACGACCGGTTTGGCATCCTGACGGTCGATAAGCCCACGACCTACGTGGTGGTGCTGACCTCCGGAAGGAAAGTTCCTTACACGATAACGCTGAGCGATCTTCCCGGATATAAGCCTGGTGGCGCGACCACGGGCGGCTGAACCTGAGTTGACGCCATATCCCCCGCATTTTCACCGGGTTATGCCGCAAGCCTGGACATTCGTTGGATGGCTTGTGTAGTATGTGCGGAATATGTGGCTTTTCCGCCTATATGGGAGCCGCAGGAGTTACAACAATGAGTAACAAGACAAAGTCTTTTGGTCGGGCTGGCGCCCTCGTCGCGATCGTCATCGCCATCGTCGCAGTCTGGGGTCTCTATGCAGGCGAGGCGACAGCACAACAGAACAGCGAGCCGGTGCCCACAGCGGCGAGCGGGGACATCACTCTCAAGCGTGGCGGATCAGTGCGTATCGGCCTCCTGCTGCCTGCGGTCCAGAAGATCCGCGCGGCAAAGGTGCGCATCCAGGACATCCATGGCAACCTCATGTTCGACATCGTCGCTCCGAGGACGGCCGGCGACTCCTTCTTCGACATCTTCTATGACATCAACGCCAATGGGCAGCCGGTCATGCGGCTCTTCGACATGGACGGTAACGAACTTGCTGTCGCGCCGAACAACGAAGGCGTCTTGATCGGCCTGCTGTTGCCAGCGGTCCAGAAGGTCCGAGAGGCAGCGTTCAAGCCGATGTGCAACTTCCAGGTGTTCGATTCAAGCGGCCAGACGGTAGCCATCGACTCGTTCTTCGATATTACACTCTGACATCCAAACCACCCTTTCTCAACTGCCCGCCTCGGCCTCGCCGGGCGGGCCCTTTCATTTAGTGGCACTCGGGCGGGCATGGTCAAGTATTAGGTGGTTGGATGGGAGAGCGTCGATTCGACAAAAAGAAAGGACGAACCATGCAGTTCTTGCGCGATAGAAAGATATACACCAGGCTTGGCGCACTTGTCGCCGCCCTCGCAATCGCCGCGTTCGCGGCAGCCGACACCGTCGAGACCGTCCAGGCCGGAGGAATCAAGTTCGAGGTCCATGTCGGCTCCAGGACGGCAAACCTCTTCCATGTCGTCGACCAGATGTCGGAGTGGAGCCAGTACTGCCACAAGCAGTACGGCCGCTGGTGGACCAAGACTTACGGACCATATAGCGACGAAGACCGCCAGTTGCTCGCAGAGTACTCCGAGGTGCGCAAGAGGAAGGGCTGGGGCGGCGGGCTCGAGCAGTCGTTGTACGTGTCGGCTGATCTCGACCAGGCGCTTTCTGACGCTGTCTCGGCGGGACGTCTGACGCAGAGCGAGGCTGACACCGAGCGGAAAGTCCTGCTGCACTTTGCACCAGGGATCGACAAACTGACGGAGGAACTGAAGGACGCCGGCGATGCGTTCCTGGCCAAACTCAGGGACAAGAAGGAGGATCTTGCGTCGTTCGCCGCAAAGGCCGGACGTCTCTTCGGCACGAAGAGCATCGACGTGCCAGTGTTTCTCATCCCCGACCCGGACGACAACTCGCGCGGAGGTGGATTCAACGGCGGAGTCATTTCATTGGAGATTCCTCCCAAGACCGACATGTTCCCGATCTTGCTGCACGAGTGCTTCCACGCGTTTATCAATCCAAAGAAAGACAGGCTGAATGAGGTTGTCAAAGGCGTGGACGGGTTGGACGAAGAGACTTTGAATGAAGGGATCGCGTATGCGATCGCACCGGGGCTATTGCACGACTCTGGCCGCGTCGATCCCCTCCGCGACGAGGCACTCTATGACGTCAAGCAAGGTAAGCAACTGGGCACAGATTCGTACATGCGGTTCCATTGGTACGCGCTCGCGCTACGACCACTCGTGCAGGAAGCGCTCGACGACCCAAACGCGACTTTGGACACGTTCCTGCCGCGCGCGATCGACGCGTGGCGCGTCCTTAACGATCTGCCGATCGGCTCGCTTGCGGTCAAGGGCGGATAAGCACGTCACACGTTTCATCGCGCTGCGCGGCCAGAATCTAACTTCCGGGCAGCACGATGAAACTGACGGTACTTCTCGAACACCTTGGCGGGTTTGCGCTCGCGGTTTATCCGTACTCCCTGCTCGGCGCGCCGTGGTGGTGGTTCGCGGCGCTGTTCCTGGCGCCGGACATAGGGATGGCCGGCTATCTAGCAGGGCCGAAGGTCGGCGCGCTGACGTACAACCTGCTGCACCACCTGGCCGTCGCAGTGGTCGTCTTTGTCGTTGGCTCGCTTGCCGGCGTGCTCGAGATGCAGGTCGCAGGCAGTGTAATGATGGGGCACTTGTTCTTCGACCGCGCGCTCGGCTTTGGGCTTAAGTACGCCGACGGCTTCAAGCACACCCACCTGGGAACGCTGAAATAGGGTCGATTAGTCTCGCAGAGGGAATACGACGTCGTAGACCTCGACACGCGGCTGGCCAACGACCTTGTAGGCGAGCGGGATGGTCTTCTTCAGTTCCGTCTCTTGGAACGCTAGGAAGTCCTCTTTCGAACTCCAGAGGTAGAGGCCGGCGATCTCGCCCGACTGCGGGTCTTGCAGGTAGTACTTCTGCGTGAGTCCGCCGAACGCGCGAAACTGGGGCGCGCGCTCCTCTGCGACCCTCCATATTTCTTCGATGCTCAGTTCGGACTTGAAGCGGACGAGGACGATAACGGAGGGGTCTTTCATTTGAGTCTTCTCGCGAGCGTTCGCGCGAACACTCGCGATGAGTGTAGCGGACTTGGCACCGTCACCGCTCCGGGCGTACGGATATGCAGGGGCTCAGTCTTCTTCGACGTAAGCCGGGCTAAGTACGAGGGCGTCGCATCGGACCGTCGATCTGCGGTTGCGCTCGCCGTCCCAGTACTCCGTCTCGGCCATCGGCACACCGTCAGCGTCGGCGTAGGTGCGTATCACCGTCATGGGGACTCCGCCTCCTCTCAAGAGGACGGTGTCCCCAGTCTTGATCTGGTGGAGGACTTTGTCTTCTTGGTTCATGACGACCTTTCTTTACACTCTTTCAGGAGCGTCCGCAAGTCGTCGTTTTTCTGGACTGCGGCTTGGGCAGGTCCTATCAAACCCGCACCCCGGGCACGCGTCTGTGCCTCCTAGGAAGTGAGGGCCAATGAACGCGCTCTTTGACAGTTTCTCGTTCCGCAGCAGGCTCCAGGAGCAGGTGCAGGCCGCGGTCGACGCCGTGGCAGTGCTGACCGACGCCGAACTTGTCGACGGCACGACGAGCGACGTTGCAGACCGGCTCTTCAAGGCTCACCTGCCGGATCTGCCAAGACTGGATCCAGTCGGAATCACCAAGAGCACGGAGATGGCGCACACTGAGTCCAGGCCGGTCTATGGTTTCGGTGCGGCGACCGCTTCGGCGACCATGCCCAAGACGAGTGTCGTCGCGTTCTACGTGCCCTTCACCGGAGAACCAAAGTGGTTCGAGGCGATCCCCTCGCAGGCGATCGGCGACCGCCCCAGAGGTCTGCTCCAAGAGACGTCAATCAAACTGTTCGTCCCTCGCGGCACGAAGTCGGCGAAGGAGGTACACAGGGAGTTCCTCGCTCTGCTCGAGCGGGTCAGCGACATCCTCAAAGCGCTGGCGGAGGAGCGAGAAGACGCGAAGTCGCGCGCTACGGAGGCCCTGTGCCTAGCGATCGACGACGAGAAGGCGCGACGCGAGCAGGATCGCGAGTTCATGGACGAACTGCCGTATCCGTACCGCTGACCGCTGCGTATGCTATGGGTACCAGGACGACTAGAACCGCGAAGTCCGGCCGTTTTTGAACCTGCGCGAGGTTTTTTCGAAAAAAGCAACAGAAAGGTTGCTTTTATGGCAAGATGACCGTATAATGCAACTGTGAGGTTGCATTATGAGCACCATGATCAAAGATACGATTGAACGAGTACTGACGCTAAAGGCCCCGATCGAGCGGGTCTACAAAGCGGTTTCCGACAAGAACGAACTGTGCAAGTGGTTCCCTGACCGGATCGAGGGCCAGATCAAGGCTGGCGAGGACAGCACCTGGCACTTCGACGAGTGCGGCTCGTGCCGAGTGCACGTGGTCGGAGGCGACCCGTACGGGTACTTCGCCTTCCGCTGGGTGCCTGGCGCATCTGGGACGACGATGGAGGACGTGCTCTCCGTTCCCAACACTCTGGTCGAGTTCAGACTGGAGGAGGAAGGAGACGGAACGCGACTGACGATGCTGGAGAGCGGGTTCTCTTCCCTGCCGCCCGAAGTCTACGAGTCGGCGCTGCGGGAGAACAACGCGGGCTGGGACTCGGAACTGGCGGAACTCGTCAAGTTCGTCGAGCAGGCGTAATGGCTGTCGCAGAGGTCTTCAGGGCCCTCGGCGACCCGGTGCGGCTCGAGATGGTTCAGCGGCTGACCCGACGGGAGGCCGCGACCATCTCGGTCGTTTCAGAGGGGCTGGGCATTACCCGCCAGGGCGCGCGCAAGCACCTGCAGGTGCTGGCCGACAGCGGCGTGGTGCGGCTAGAGCCGCACGGGCGAGAGGTCGCAGTCCGGCTAGACGCGGAGAGGCTGGAGTCGGCGCGGATCTTCATCGAGGAGATGGAGCGACGCTGGGACACTCGGCTCGACGCCTTGAAGCGGTTCGTCGAAGAAGAAGGCGGTCAGAACGGATAAGTCCCTGGGTGGTCCGCGCTCGTGCGTCGACCCAGGGACTTATTCACACGACATCGACCGCCCTGGCAAATTTGCCAGCCATATGGCTATCTCAATCGATATAGACTGCCAAGCAGCGGGTGTGTCCCGCGGAGAGCGAGCGCGCCCGATCGAGGACACTATGTACGCGACCATTAGAAACTCTTTGGCCGGCGCGTGCGTTGCCGCGCTGGCGCTCCTCGCAACCGCCGCCGCCGCTCAGAGCGAAGATCTCGGGCTCTGGCGCGGCTATTCCGACTCCGCCATCAACCCTGGGCCACCCGACGTCTTCTCGCTGTCGTTACCGGCCGTCCAGCACGGCACGTTCGACGGTTCGATCACGATAACCCGGAACTCGGGCCCGTCTCAATTCTCAGTCGTCGGCCTGATCGGTCCAAACGGAGGCGTTTCGGGTGTCGGCTTCGCCGACGGATCGCGCATTTATTTCGCCGGCAGGCTGAGGGCGATGGGCGACGGCTCTGTGCGCGTCGGAAGTTTCGAGCAACTCATCGTCGATTGGGACGGCTCTTACGACTTCGGGTTCGACGTGTTCGAGCAGATGCAGGGCGGCCCCAACTGGGCAAACCCTGGCGCACCGAACCTGAACGGTGACTGGTCCGGCTACCTCCTTTCGAACAGCATTGAGACGTTTACGCCTCTCCAGGGGACGATCAGCCAGTTCGTCACCGAAGACTCCCTGACGAGCGCACTATCTGGCGACTTCAGTCTCTCTCTTCCCGCTGTCCAGGTGCCGCTGTCGATGCAAGGGACGGTCGGTCTCCCGGCGGTGCAGGAACAAGGACTGGTCGCGCCGTTCGGCGACGTGATGGCCGCGCCCGGATCGGAGCGATATCCGCCCTCGCCGTGCATCGTGATGTTCGGGACTTGGAACGATCCTGGGGCGACGGGCCTCCCGGCGGTCCAGGGGCAGTACCTGGCGTTCGACAGTTTCGGCAGCGCTTTCTCGGCGATCGCGCTCGGACAGTCGACGGCGCTCGACACGGGGAGTTTCTTCCTTCCTGCCGTGCAGTAGGAAGCAAACAATACGACTGGCTCCACGTCCAAAGCGCACTACGAAAGCAAGCAACAGAAAACGCCCCGAGAAATCGGGGCGTTCTCCAAATATGTGACGAGAACTCAGGCGGGCTAGGCGCCGCTCTTAGTCGTGCTGCTGTCGTCGTCCGTCTTGCTCGTGCCACCCATATCGTCGTTGTCGTGGTCCATTGAGCCTTCCGCCGGCATGGCCTTTCCGTCTTCATACTTGGCCGGATCGGCGTGGAAAAGCGGCGGGCACTTGGTGCAGCAGAAGTAGTAGGTCTTGCCGTTGTAGTCCTCGTGTCCCACGGCCTTGGACTTATCGGCGATTTCCTCGCCTGTGACCGGGCAGACCAACTGGCCCTTGTCGTTCGTAAAGTCGACGAGGGCCGTCTCGGCGGGCTTTTCGCCCGAGGCGCTTGTGCCGCCTGTCGGCGCGGCCTGTTTGGCACAGCCGGCGATGGCGATTGCGGCGACGGTCGCGAGCACGGCGATCAGAATCCTGTTCTTCTTCAAAGTCATAACGTTTCCTCTTTGCCGGGTTCGCGCCGGCTTCTTGTCTTAATTTACTCCGCTCGCCGCGACTGAGTGCCGTGCATATAGGCACCTGGGTCGTTTTTGAAACTGTTCCTGCAGTCTTCACAGCAGAACCAGTATTCGCGCCCGCTATGGGAGAGCGAAAGTGCGTTTGCAGGCTCGACCATCATGCCGCAGACCGGGTCGGCTACCAGTGCGCCAAGCGAGACGGACTGGACGTCCCAGGTGTACATACGGCAGTTCTTGCAGACCTCATCCGCCGAAACGGCCTGCGAGACGAGCGAGACCGCACGCGAGACCTGGTCGGCGCTTCCTGTCGCAAGCAGTACACGGCCGGCGGTGTAACTGCGGGGCGGGTCGATGGCGAGTTGGCCGGAACGGCTCGCCTGGGAACAGTTGGTGACTGACCAGTCCTGGATTCCGGCTGACTCCAGGGCACTCACGACTTCGTCGGAGTGGACTTCGCAGGCCATCACCATGAGCATTCGTTGGGCTTCCAACATGTGACTGCCCGAAGGGCTGGGCCTAGAGGTCCTTTCCTTCGGCCTCCATCTCTTACTTACGCGCATCGGCGCAGGCAGGCTGTGCCTTTCGCCCTGGCGTCGAGGCTACGAGGGCGCTACGACTTGAGGGCGTAGACGATGAGCCAAACGATGAGCGCAGCGACGGCCAGCGTGGCGACCAGCGGCATCAGCATCTTGATGAATATGAGCGCGAGGATCCCGCCCGCCGCGACTGCGGCGACTGTTCGCACCCCGCGCCTGAACCGGTATCTTCTCATGGCCATGTCTTAAGGTAGTGCGCGCAGAGGCGCCGGGTTGCGTGCCGGGGTCCTTTGTTCGCGGTCGCCTATTCGCCTGAAATCTCCTTCGTGACCTTGCCGGACCGGTCGAGAAACTCGATGACCGGGCTACCGTCCGGTCTGACTTTGACGACTAGCCGCGCCGCCCCCGACCCGTCGCTCAGTGTCAGTCCCACCGCCTGGTCCGGCGCACGACCGAGAACCAGACGCCTGACGTCATGGCGGTGGGAAGCGAAGAACGCTTGCCATGCCTTGTCTTGTTCTTCCTTGGGAAGTTTGTTGATTCTATCGTTGGCCTGGCGCTTTTCGTCGATCGGGTAGTCGCCTTGATCGATGAGCGTGATCTGTGAAAACTTTCGGTTGCCGCTCTGTCCGGCGTCGATCGCAAAGACCTGGTTCTCCTCGTACTGGTCCATGCTCAGGTGGACGTGGTTCTCGATCCTGCCGTCCTTCAGTTGCTCAGCGCCCCAGATCAATCCTCCCTGCTCCGTTCCCTCTTCGCTCATGAACAGCATTCCGGCGGCGTCTCGGCGGTCGGGCCTCGGCTGCTCCTTGCCGCGGTTCCACGCTCCCGGGAAGTCCGCGCGGTTGGAGATCGTGAGCCGGACAGTGCCGTCCGGCTCGACGATGTTGATACGTCGGGCCGTCACCGTGTTGAACGTCTGGTCGTGCAGCCTCCCGGCGCCGTAGACGACGGTTCCGATGAACGAGAGGGTCAGGAGGCCGGAATAGGAGGCGAGGAAGCGCGTGCTAGAGAGAAAGTTCATGCTGCCCGGATTAACGTGCTGAAGCGGTGGCAGGTTGCTGGATCGGTTTTGCCAGGGGATCCGAGACTGGGAGCGGCACCGCAAACGATTCCGAGCAAGGTGGCGGATAATTAATGCGTGCGCAAGCCGCAACTCATAGCGATAGCGATCTTCCTCGCGATCGGCGGGTTGCTCCCTCTCGTCGGGTCTGTGTCCCAGCATAAGACGGAGGACATCCTCGCCAGCCGAGGCGTGCACGTACACGGCATCGTGCAGGTCGCCGGGATCGAAACGGACACGGACTCAGACGGAAGTTCTTCGCGGTCGTATTATTTGGAGGTCTCGTACCACCCGTCGAACTATACGACCCGGCAGAAGTTCTACGTGACGCGGAGCGCGTACGAGTCGCACCCGTTCCACAGCGTGGTCGAGGTCATCTTCGATCCCGTGGATCCGCGGGTCGCGATCCTCGGTGGCGACTTGAACAACTCGACGAGCACCAAGTCGCTGATCATCGGGCTCGCGTTGTGGGCCGCCAGCATCGCCGCCGGAATCTGGGCGCTGTTGATGCACAGGTCGGAAGCGGTCTTCGAACTGGACGAGGCAGTCGCGAGGGCGAAGCGCGGGCAGTAGCCTCTGTGGTTTGGACGTGGCCGAAAATTTGCAAGGACGCCTTGCTGGCTACGAGTCGAGCGTACGCTGGTTGTTTTCGATGATCCGAATGAAGTCGATGAAGGTCGTGCGCTCTTTGACCAATTTGGCGATCAAAGAGTCATCCATCTTGAAGCGAAGCCGCTTTTCAATTTCCTCGACTATCTCGACCTCGTTGAGGTCGCCGTACCGCAATACGAACATCAGTTCGACCGGATCGAGCGGGTGGAACGTGCTCCCCTTGGGATAGGCGTAGTCGATCACGATTTGCTCGATTGTTTGTCTGACCGACTCGTCGTAAGTGTAGTTGGCCCAGGCCGAGTCAGGCACCGGCCCGCGCGAAACGGCCTGATCGACCAGCGCCTTTTCTGTTTGCAACTGCCGCTGGTAGGCGAACAGCCATCCGACGACTGGGAATCGATGAAGCCAGGTTTCAAGTTGACTGGGTTCGGGCGGATCGTGCAGCAGAGGGAAGGATTCGATCAATGACGACATGTAGTGTACGCAACGTGACGGCAGTCTTTA
>DATLWQ010000466.1:0-12270 GCA_035576225.1 Fimbriimonadaceae bacterium
CGTGCCATCGTCACTGAAGTACCAGGCACGACCCGCGACACGGTTGAAGAAGGACTCTCTATTGACGGACAACTCTATCGGCTTATCGACACCGCAGGAATCCGTGATACTGCTGACGTGGTCGAATCGATGGGCGTTCAACGCTCGAGGGATGCGGCTGACAACGCTGACATCGTGATCTATCTTTATGACGCCTCGGTCGGATGGCAGCAAGCCGATGACGAACTCATCGGAACTCTCCCGAAGAGGACAGTCGCGTTTGCGAACAAGTCGGATCTGACTCCTACCTGGACGAAGGGTATCCCGATTTCGTGCAAGACAGGCGAAGGCATCGAGCAGGTAACGGAACTCATGCTACGACTAACGAGTGACAGGGCCATGGGTGCGGGCCTCATCAATCGACGACACGTACCGTTGCTCGACGAGGCAAGGCTCGCGTTGCACCGCGTCATTTCTAGCCTGAGTGGTGGCGAGCCCACCGATATCGCCTCCGTCGACCTCCAAATCGCTATCCGAGCGCTTGGCGAGATTACAGGAGAGTCCACGTCACCCGATGTAATCGAGCGCATCTTCCACGATTTCTGCATAGGCAAGTAAGATAGGCGGAAGTGCCAAGGAGCAAGGTCTTCGTACCGACGCAGGACGGGCTGGCGCCCGTTTCGTTTCCTCGCGCCTACCAGCAGTCCGGAGACAGACTGCTCGTCTCTTGCGACTCTGAGTGGATCGACCAGGCGCTACAGATGGCGTTCTTGAGAGAAGGGCCGTACGCAGTCACCTATGAAGAGCGCGCGGCACAGGACGACGGATCCGACCTTCGCGTCACCAGCAAGCCGATGTCGGCAGACGAGGTGCGCACCTTGCTCGGCGAGTGGGGCGAGTACGTCGAGTCAGATCCACGGCACAACACTTCGGTCGCAACGGTGGACGGTCGTTTGCGCGTGACGATCGACGAGCACAACCTGTTCGTGGTCACCGGCGACTTCGCCCCCGTCGTTGCGCATTTGAAGTCGCGAGGATACGAAGAGCGCGAGGTCACCCTGCCGACGCCGCACGTCCACCGCGACTACGAGGAGTTCGACGCCCAGGCGAAGGAGTTCGTGCAGGCTCTCTCCGCCCTGCGTTAGGGGTATACAAAACGCATGCTCTCCGCCGCCCTGTTCGCTGCGGTCGTCGCGTCGCCCCCGAACATCGTCCTGATCCTCATCGACGACATGGGATGGACTGACGTCGGCGTCTACGGCTCGAAGTACTACGAGACGCCGAACATCGACCACCTGGCGGAGACGGGGGTCATGTTCACCCAGGGCTACGCCGCGTGCGCGGTCTGTTCGCCAACGCGCTACTCGATCGTGACCGGCAAGTACCCGGCTCGAAGCGGCATCACCGACTGGCTCCGTCCGCTCGAGGGGACGCCGTTCGACCAGGCGGCGATCCGATCCAAGCCCCCCTATGAGGGCGGAAAGAACCAACCGCTACTTACGCCAACGCTTGCGAGTTGGATGGAGAAGAGCGAGACGACGATCGCCGAAGTGCTCAAGAAGCAGGGCTACGCGACTGGGTTCATCGGCAAGTGGCACCTGGGCCCGGTCGGATACTGGCCCGAGAACCAGGGGTTCGACTGGAACCTCGGTGGTTGCTCGTTCGGCCATCCGCCGGACTACTTCGACCCCTATCCCGCCAAGCACCAGGCGGTGACCTTCCCGAACCTCGCGCCTCGCAAAGAGGGCGAGTACCTTACTGACAGGTTGACCGACGAGGCGGTCGGTTTCATCGAGCGCAACAAGGATCGTCCGTTCTTCCTAGAACTCGCACACTACGCGGTGCACGCGCCGATCGAGGCTAAGGCCGACCTGATCGCCAAGTATCGGAACAAGCCGACAACGAACCAAAAGGTGCCGGCCTATGCGGCGATGGTCGAGAGCGTGGACGACTCGGTCGGCGCGATCGTGCACACGCTCGAGAGGCTCGGCTTGCGCGAGAACACGCTTCTGGTCTTCACCTCGGACAACGGCGGCGCCGTGCACTTTGCGGCGACCAGCAACCTCCCGCTCAGGCTCGGCAAGGGCTATCCGTACGAGGGAGGCATCCGGGAGCCGTTCATCGTCTCATGGCCCGACCAGATCCCAGCAGGACAGGTCTCTAACTCCGCCATTTGTTCCATCGACCTCTTCCCCACTTTCGCCGCCGCGGCAAATGCGAACTACACCAACAAGGTCGACGGTGTGGATCTGCTCCCCCTCATGGAGCACGGAACGCCGCTGAAAAAACGCTTCCTGACCTGGCACTACCCCCATTACTGGGCCGGACTGGTCCAGCCCTACAGCATCATCCGCAGCGGCCCCTTCAAACTGATCCACCTCTACGAGGGTGACCGCTATGAACTGTACGATGTGGCCTCGGACATCTCAGAGAGCCACGACCTGTCCAATGAGCGGCCAGACCTGGTCAACTACCTGAAGGCGCGCCTAGCCAGCGAACTAAAGGCGCAAGGAGCCCGCTTCCCGATAAAAAACCCGGACTTCCACCCAGGAGGGTCCTAGTTTGGCTCCCCGAGCCTGCAACGAACGCAGGTTTCCGCCGTAAAACATATTAGACTCACACCATTTGACAGTATGAGGCTCAACTGAAAAATGCGGTTTGATAAACTGACTTTGAAGGCACAGGAGGCGCTGCAGGAGGCGCAGAACAAGGCGGCTGACTTTCAGCAGCAGGCCGTTGAGAGCGAACATCTGTTGCTCGCGCTGGTGCAGCAGGAGGGGGGCATTGTGGCCTCCCTGCTCGAAAAACTCGACGTCCACCCGTCGAGCGTGTCACAGGAGACCTTGGCCGAACTTGAGCGGGCTCCGAAGGTCTCGGGCGCGGCGCAGCACGGGTCGTCGATCGGCTCGCGGCTCCAGAGCGTCTTCAACACCGCGTTCAAAGACGCCGACCGTATGGGCGACCAGTACGTCTCGACGGAGCACCTGCTTCTCGGTCTCCTCGACGACTCTGGCGCGGCGGGCAAGATCCTCAAGTCGAAGGGGCTGACGAGGGACAGCGTCGAAGAGGCGATCACAGAAATCAGAGCGGGCCGAAAGGTCAGCGACCCGAACGCAGAGAGCACGTACCGCGCTCTGGAGCGGTTCGGACTCGACCTTACTGCCCGCGCGCGGTCCGGAAAACTCGACCCGGTCATCGGGCGCGACGACGAGATTCGTCGCGTCGTGCAGGTCCTCAGCCGACGCACCAAGAACAACCCGGTGCTGATCGGTGAGCCGGGCGTCGGCAAGACGGCCGTCGTCGAGGGGCTCGCGCAACGGATCGTCGCAGGCGACGTTCCCGAAGGGCTCCGCAACAAGTCGGTGGTCGCACTGGACATGGGCGCGCTCGTGGCAGGCGCCAAGTATCGGGGCGAGTTCGAAGAGCGGCTCAAGGCCGTGCTCGACGAGATCAAGAGTTCGGACGGACAGATCATCCTCTTCATCGATGAGATGCATACGCTCGTCGGTGGCGGCAAGGCCGAGGGCTCGCTCGACGCCGCGAACATGCTCAAGCCGATGCTCGCACGCGGCGAACTTCGCTGCGTCGGAGCGACGACGCTGAACGAGTACCGCCAGTACGTCGAGAAGGACAAGGCGCTCGAACGGAGGTTCCAGACCGTTATCGTCGACGAGCCGACGGTGGAGGAGACGATCTCCATCCTGCGGGGACTGAAGGAGCGCTACGAGATCCACCACGGAGTGCGGATCACGGACTCCGCGATCGTCGCTGCAGCGACGCTGAGCGACCGCTACATCACGAGCAGGTTCCTACCTGACAAGGCGATCGACCTGATCGACGAGTCGGCGAGCCGACTGAAGATCGAGATCGACAGCGTGCCACAGGAACTCGACGCGCTGGAGCGACAGGCGCGGCAGTACGAGATCGACAGGGAGGCGCTCAAGAAGGAGAGCGACGCGGCGAGCAAGGAGCGCCTTGCTGACACCGAGCGCAAACTTGCGGAGGTCAACGAACAGGCCAGCGCCATGCGTGCGCGGTGGCAGAGCGAGAAGGAGAAGATCGAGCACGCGCGCGACATCAAGCAGCAGATCGACGATCTGCGAACGGAACTGCAGCAGGCGGAGCGCGACCTCGACTGGACGAAGGCCGCAGAAATCCAGCACGGGAAGATCCCGCAGTTGGAAAAGGAACTCGAAGCCGAGACGAAGCGGCTAACGGACCTCAAGTCCAACTCTTCCCTGCTCAAAGAGGAGGTGACAGACGAGGACGTCGCCGAGGTCGTCAGCAAGTGGACGGGCGTGCCCGTCAGCAAACTCTTGCAGGGCGAGATGGAGAAACTGCTGCGGCTCGAGGACAAACTCGCTGCGCGCGTCGTGGGCCAGGACGACGTGCTTCGGCTGCTCGCCGATGCGATTCGGCGTTCGCGCGCCGGGCTCGCCGACCCGAACAGGCCGATCGGATCCTTCATGTTCCTTGGGCCGACGGGCGTCGGAAAGACGGAGACGGCCAAGGCGCTTGCTGAAGCGATGTTCGGCGACGAGAAGGCGATGGTCCGTATCGATATGAGCGAGTATGGCGAGAAGCACACGGTCTCGCGGCTCATCGGCGCGCCTCCGGGGTACGTCGGCTATGAAGAAGGCGGACAACTGACTGAGGCGGTGAGACGTCGCCCATATTCGGTAATCCTGCTCGACGAAGTCGAGAAGGCGCACCCGGAGGTCTTCAACGTTCTTCTGCAACTGCTCGACGACGGACGTTTGACCGACGGCCACGGCCGCACGGTCGACTTTCGCAACAGTGTGATCATCATGACGAGCAACCTCGGCTCGCACCACTACAGTTCTGGCGCGCTTACCGACACTTCGTTCGACGAAGTCAAGGACCAGGTAATGGAAGAGGTCCACGCGTATTTCCGGCCCGAGTTCATCAACAGGCTGGACGATATCGTGGTGTACCGTCCGCTGGGCGCGACGCAGATCAAGCAGATCGTCAAGATCCAGGTGGAGGCCCTGATGGAGCGGTTGCGCGACCGTAGGATCGAACTCTCGCTGAGCGACGCCGCTCTGACGGAGATCGCGACGATCGGTTTCGACCCCGTCTTTGGCGCTCGGCCGCTCAAGCGCGCAATCCAGCGCGAACTGATGAATCCGCTGTCACGACTGATCCTCACGGGCGAGGTGAAGGACGGTCAGGCCGTCGAAGCCGACTACAAGGACGGCAAGTTCGTTTTTGAGCCTATAGCGGCCAAGACAGTGTAGTCAGAAGGAACTTGGTCCAATTCGCCGTTCCGGCCCGTCTGAACCCCTAGAGGCGAGCCCTGTCGCTCGTCAGGAAGGAACCGATGAAGAAGATCTGTCTAATTGCTCTGGCCGTCGCCTTTGCCGGGACGTGCTTTGCCCAGTCACAGCCCAAGGGAACGATCTGGCTCGGAACGTCACTGATGTACGAGACTGAGTGGATGCCGCCCCAGAACTTCACATGGGCGTTCGGATTCGCGGGCGTGGTCGTCGACCGGAACAGAGGAAACAACGAGGGCCGGGTCGGGCTCGCCGCCGAGGCGATCTTCTACCAGGAGCGACAACCCCGCGGCCTCGCGTTCGTAGCGCGCGCGGGAGCGGTCGATGGCGGTCTGTACGCGGCGCCCGGCGTCTACGTCGTCTCCCGGCCGAGGGACCCCCACATGATCTCCTGGCGTGGCGGCGTACTTGTTCCGCTCGGCGGGATCGGCGACGGGAACATCATCCCTGCGACCGCTGAACTGTCGATCGGCTTCAGGTTCTGACGCCAGCGAGAGAAACGACAAAGCCCCGGCGGGTCTTCCCTGCCAGGGCTCTCTGTTTCCTTTACACAGTAACGAAACTTAGATAGGCCAACTCGCCAGATACAGTGGCTGTGGGGTGGAACCGTCTGTGGCCCTCCTTGAGCCCGCCCTTGCGACAACAGGTTTTTCTTCCATCGCCGTTTCAGGCCCTTGCCCCGCTAGGTGAGTTTCTGCGGAACAAGCGTCGTATCTGCAAGTCGTTGCGGCCTATGCCTACCGACATTGTCGGCCATGCAGGCTTATTCCATTAGACGCCGGAAAACCCCCAGGCGTTCTTATCGGCGGGGCCCGCGTAGGGCCGATGGGGCGACCCCGAACCTCTTTGTGAAGGCCCGGCTGAAGTGGGCAGGGCTCACGAAGCCGACAGTCTGTGCGACCTCGGATACGGGCATTTCTGACTGAAGAATGAGTTCCCTGGCCTTCTCCAGCCTCAGCGCGACCAAATACCGGTGAAAAGGCTGGCACGTGGCCTCGCGGAAGAGGTGCCGGAAGTGCGAGGTGCTCAGCCGAAGCATCTTGGCCATCTTTGCGTCGTCGATGTCGTCGCGGAAGTGCTTGCCCACATATTTGAGGGCTTCGTCGATCAGGGCGTCTCCGGTTGCGCTGTCTCTCAACAGCACGCCGTCTGTCAGATCCCTCGCGACCGTCACGGCCGAGTCGATCGCGTCATCGATGTTGGAGCAGGCGTCGAGTTGCCTCGCCGCCATCAAAAGCGCCTTGTGAGAAGACTTGGGCGCGTCGGTCGCAAGCAGTGCGGCGACGACCGCCGCGAGGAATGTCAGAGCCAGGCTCCTGGCCTCGTCGAGGTCTTCTCCGCAGGCCCTCATGCTCGCCGCGACCTGGCTGAGCGCTTTGTCGAACCGCCCGCGGTCACGCATGTGCAGGAGGGTGCCTACCTCTTCGAGCGCGACGTGCCCACCGTGGCCCTTGAACGGGCAGACGGCCTCCGGTTCGAAGTCGAAGAGCACGTCGAAGACGATGAAACTTGCCGCAGTACCATTGTCGTGGAAGATCAGCCGATCTGCACCGATCCCGCCTGGCACTTCTAGCGTCAGCCGGTCGACACGGTTCTGTCGCCCGTCGATCTCGACCGCACCGACCGTCTCGAGCAATGTGCCCTCACCGTTCGGCCGGAAGAGGCTCGCCTTCTCGGTCGAGTCGGTGTAATGGCTCCCGTGGACCAGGTTCCAGGATTTGAGAGTTCGCTCGCCCCTGGCAAGGCGGACCGTCGCCCCGGCGACACCTATCGGTTCGACCTCGGGGCCCGTGTGTAGCGCAAAGACGCCGTAGATCGAGACAGACAGCAGCCGGCCCTTTTCCAGCGGAACTTCGACTTCAAGGGTCCTGGGAAGCGCGCGATCCGGATGTTTATCGCCCGCTCCGCCGTGCGACCTCCAGGCTACACCGCCCGACAACCCAGGTGCCTCGGCCCACTTGACGCCGCAAGTGGGCCGCTTGAAGGCTCCGGCTTTGACGACTGTCTCGTTCATCTAACCTTTGATTTCGGTAGTCGTGTGCGGCAGGTGTCCGAACAGCGATTCGCGCATTCCCGACACCCAGGGTCGTTCGAGTTCTGCGTCGCGCTGGAAGTAGAGCGGAACCCAGACGGCGTCATTTAGTGCCGTGTCCTCAGCCTGCTGATACAGCGGAATGCGTTTGGCCATGTCCATTGTCCGGTCGGCCTCTCTGCAAAGCCTGTCGAACTCGGGGCTGTCGTAACCGATCTTATTCTCCGGTCCGTACGTCGCCAGCATTTGGCTGAGGAAGTTCTGTGGGTCGAGGTAGTCCGCCGCCCACCGCATGTGGAAGAACCCGAGTTGGTGCTTGTTGTACTTATCGAGGTACGCGCGCCACTCCATCGTCTGCAGTTTCACAGAGATGTTCAGGTTCTCCTTGAGGTCGCCTGCCACCGCTTCCGCCGCATACTTGATGTCCGGACGGTCCTCTCGGAAGTTCATCGTGAGTTCCGGGAAACCGTCACCGTTCGGAAACCCTGCTTCTGCAAGCAACTTTTTGGCCTCGGTCGGATCGTATGGCAGCGCGCTTCCCTTAGGCCGGTAGCCCGGCACCCCTGGCGGGATGATGCCGTTGGCGATCAAGTTGTGACCGCCCAGGATCTCGTTGACGATGCGCTCCTTGTTGATGGCCATGGCGATCGCCCGCCTGACGCGGCGATCCTTGAACTGCGGCACGACCTCCTGGTTCATGCCGACGTACCAGATCGCGGGGCGCTGGTACATCTTTAGTTGCTTCTCGTACTCGGTCCCTTTGAGCCCTTCGATGTCCTGGCGTTCGAGCATCACCATGTCGAGGTCTCCGTTCTTGTACTTGTTGAGCCGCGTCGCCGGATCCGTCACGACGGGCCGTTCGATCGTCTCCAGTTTTGGCGCACCGCCGTGATAGTCCTTGAACGCTGTTAGCACGAGTAGTTGGTTGCGGTCGTAACTCTTGATCTTGAACGGCCCAGTGCCGACCATCTGGCTGACGTCGGTCATTTCGTGGCCGAGCGGCGCATAGTCCTTGTCCATGGGTGCGGAGACGAGATACGTCAACTTCCCAAGAAAGTAGGGAGTCGGTTGCTTAAGCGTGATCGAAAGCGTGTAGTCGTCGATGACTTTGATGCCCGGCACATCGATGATCTGCGGCGGCGCGCTGTCGGGCAGGTCTCCCTGCTTTGCGACGACGTCGCTCAAGCCGACGACGTCGCTCAGGTACGCGTCGACTGTCGGGCTTTGCACGCCCTTGACGCAGTTGCGCTCAATGGACCATTTGACGTCCTGCGCCTTGCACTCGCGCCCGCTCTGGAACTTCACCCCTTGTCGCAAATGGAAAGTGTAGGTCCTACCGTCGGGCGAAATGTCCCAGTCTTTGGCGAGCGCTCCGATCACGACGTTGTCTGGGCTCCAGGTCACGAGGCCCTCGTACACCTGTTGGATCGCATCGAGCGTGTCGCCGTCCTGGACTACCCCGGGGTCCAGCGAAGTCGGGGCCGTCACGATCGGATATCTGAAGGTGCCGGGTACGGGCTTGGCTTTTTTCGCAGAGAACTTGCCGCCGTTGCAACCGACCAGGGCCGCCAGAACAAATACGGCAGCGGCGATGCGAATCAGTCTCATTATTCGGATATTTTACACTCGCTAGGCCCTGAACGACCTGACCGATGCCTCAAAGGCGGGCAGTTCCCTCTCGAGCTTATGCGTCCACATGAGGTGCATTACGAGAGCGCACTCTACGCTGCGTTTGAGCGTCTGGGGCGGGACTGGCAACTCCGCAGACTTCGAGATTCCGATGAGCGCCTCCGCCGAGACCCTGAGGCAGTCGGGGCGCGTCTCTGCCTCCGCGCCGCATACCGCGCCCCCCGCAAGCGGTGAGACCCAGACGGGGTTCATCTTGATCGCAGCCCCTGTAGCGGCACAAACACGCCAGTCAGGCATCTGGCCGTCGTGATCCAGGAGCCACGCGCCGAACCAGGCAAGCCCGACACAAGGGTCGCTGGCCTGGGCGGTGCTGACGAGCGCGTCGGCCACGGCATCAAAGACCTCTGGCGCAGGAGCATTGTAGGGCAAGAACGCATCAGCCAGTTCGGCGATCGCCAAACCGCAGAGCAGGCGGTCGTAGTCTTCCCGAAGTCCTGGAAGCGAAGTGATCGGCTGCGCCTGGGTAACGAAGCTCCTGTGCCGTCCCGAGGCGATCTGCAGTTCTGCAAACGCCAGAGGATCGCTGACGCCCGCGAGCCGTGAACCAGACTTGCGCGCACCCTTGGCGATGACGTCGATCTTGCCCTGCTCGTGCGTCAGGACGGTGAGGCGCCTGTCGCTCTCGCCGGAATCCGTCCGTTTGAGGACGATCGCCCGGACGGTCGACTCAGG
Organism: Fimbriimonadaceae bacterium; assembly: GCA_035576225.1. Taxonomy (GTDB): domain Bacteria; phylum Armatimonadota; class Fimbriimonadia; order Fimbriimonadales; family Fimbriimonadaceae; genus JADFMN01. The sequence goes on from DATLWQ010000466.1 coordinate 9,670, forward strand.
CAACTATCCTCCGCCGAACACCCTGCTCGTCTGCTGGATCCATTCGACGAAGATGTACGCCATGCGGTCGATCTCGAGCACGAACCTCGCCATGACCGTCGACCCGAAGATCGCGCCAAAGCCGACCATCAGCAGCCAGCGGCCTAGCGTGTTCGACGACCTGAGCAGTTTGTTCTTCATATCGAAACTGAAGAAGAAGTAACTGAGTGACGCCAGGATCGTGATCACGAACACGAGGTTGCTCAGAGCCTGGCTCGGATAGACGTGCGAAGTGACGACGGACGCCTGGGCCTGCGACATGTTTTCGATCGACGGCCTGGTGAACGAGTCCATTGTGGTCGGCCAGACGGGCTGCATCGAACTATAGATCTGCGCGCCCCACCTGTTCCACCAGATCTGAACTTGCTGTCCTGACCAGAAGCCAAGAATGACGCCGATGGGGATGCGGCTCATCCAGTTGTGCTTCTTGCTGAAGACCAGATACGCCATGAGACCGATCGGAAGCAGGAACGCGTACACCCAGTAGCCGGGCGCATCGACGTGCCGCACGTGGGTCAGCGGGTCGATCGTGACCGATCCGGCCATCTTGTCCCACCACTGTGGCTTGAGCGTGTCCCGCCACAGCGAGACAAGGATATATCCGGCGGCCAAGCCAAGGAAGAGGTGCTCAAAGAAGCGATAGAGTTTCGTCTCGCGATAGAGGACGCTGTACAGACCAATCGTAGCGAGGACGCCACAAGTCAGTTTCACCCACAGGTAGGTTGCGTTCATTTAGCCTCCTTCTTGCGACCAATGAACATCGCAATGTTGCCCAGCGCGATCGCGACGATCATCAGGGTGAGCGCCACGTGAAGGGGCAGGAAGTATCGGGCTCCGCGGTCGAAGGTCGTTCCTTCTGCAATCGGAGGGATCTCGACCCCCGCCTTCTTGTCGTAGTGGACCTTGATCTTGCCGTCCTTGCCCTTATAGTTGACGCCGTACTTCATCATGTACTCGACGTCGTAGACGCCCTTGAGCCCGATCGCCATCCCGACCAACTGGCCGGCCTGGAGATAAGGCAGGGCGCTCGGACCCATAACACCGGTCACCATGAAGCCGAGCGGAATCTTCCCGTACAGCCTCTCGACGGCGGTGTCGATCGTGCTCGACGCGGAGTTGATGACGAGCAGGCTACAGTCACCGACGGACTTCACGTTCTTTAGCACGGGCGATTCGAAGACGTCCCGTTCAACACCTTCGGGGTCGCGCTCTTTGTGCCCGCTCCACGCTCCGCGAAGGTCGTTCGCCATCGAGTTCAGTTGGCCCTCTGCGTTCGGGAAGTACCCGAGATCCATGTAATCGTTCCAGAGGCTGTACTGCGGAAGCCCCTGTTTCTTGCGCTCTTCGTTGATGCGCAGCATCGTGTCGCGCGCCACCTGCGGCGACTGCGGGTCTGCGAGCGAATAGACGACGAACTTTATGTTGCGATCCATGAGGATTCGCAACAGCGCCTCTTGGTGACCTGCGCTTTCGCCGCGTGTTGAGTTCGTCCAGTCGGACTCTAACAGTACGACCTTGTTCTCCGGGATGCTCATCAGCGACACATAGAGGTCGAGCGACGAGGCGTCCGGGTTGACCGGAATCTCCACGTGGACGAACAGGGACGAAGCGGTCAGCAGGATCAAGATGCCGTACAGAATCCGGCGATCGATCGCCTGCATCTTGTCCCAAATGGTTGCTTCAGGCTTGCTCATACCGATACACCTCCGCGCTCAAGACCGAGCCAAATGCGCAAGCCCATGGCGAGCGCCCCCAGCCCGACCCCGAAGTCGAGCGCCCGGATACTAGGAATCTGCATGTTCGCCTTCACCCAGCCTGCGAAGACGTCCAGCCTCAGGTTGTTGAGGATGTTGTTCGGGTCGTTGTGCGTCATCGTGTGGATGACGTTCGTCCACAAGTAGTCGACGGCACCCATGAGGCTGAGCATCAGGATCAGCGCGCTGGCCATCATGACCGTTGCTTCGATCGAGCGGATGCGGAACGCGCGATAGGCGGCACTCAGGATGAAGAACGCGATCATCGAGAACATCGCGGCGTCCATCTGCTGGATCATGCCATCGAACATCAAGTCGTACGCATAGTTGACGGCCGTCCAATTCTCAGCGTGCGTCAAGAGCTTGTTCGGGTCATTGAACTCCTTCAGGATATAGTCCCAATAGCCGATGGAGGCCATGGCCACCATTCCGATCAGGAGGACGACGCTGAACCCCCAGTCCTTCTGTTGCTTGAAGACCCTCCTCGTATGGATGCTCGTGAGCGAGTAGACGCCAAGACAGTACAGAAGGAACGTCAGGACGTTAGCGATGTCTGCGACCTTCGGTAGCGCAGCGTGCAGGAAATAGCCGCCGCTGTCTACGAAACCGTGCGGGAGTTTGCCTTCGCTATAGGAGATCGGCGAGGGCCACAGATAGTAGATGACGTAAAAGGCACCGGATAGGAACGTGAATGCCAAGACCACCGGCTTGCGCGCCCTTGTCGGGATGCGCATCAGGAGAAACATTCCGATGATGCCGACTATGATCGCACCGAATATCCAAAAAAGCGCGCTGGCGCCCGGCTGTT
>DATLWQ010000467.1:0-3111 GCA_035576225.1 Fimbriimonadaceae bacterium
GGTCTCGAGGAAGAACCCGCCGTACTCCATCGGCGTCGTGTGCGCGGGGCTCGCGCCATCGATGACGTAGACGATCCCGTCCGCCCCGTTCGTTATTGCGGCACCGATCTCTTCTCTCGTCTCTTTCTTCAACCTATCGAATTCTGTGTGATCCTGGGCAGAGAGTTGCTGGACGAGCGGGACGCCATGTCTGATCGCTCTGGCAAGCGGGCTCTCGACGATGGCGAGGATTGCTGTGTCTGCGTCCCGTTGGATCTCTCTTACGGGCACACATACGGCGTCGGCGCCCTCGCTGCGGCCGAAGGCGATAACGGGCGTGCGGTCCGGCTTTGTGCCGAGAGCCATTGCCGAGAGCCTTTCGCGCGGAGTCACTGGTCCACCTCGTCGTGGACGGGCGGGTTCATGTCCGGGCCCTTGATCGTTGCGACGACGCTGTAGTTGTCCATGTCGGTCGGCTGCCTGCCTGGCGCGACGCGCACGAGGCTGCCGTCCTTATCGATCTCGAGAGTATCGTCGTTCCATGACGGTCGCTCGTCGGGCGGATTGACGGCCATCTGCCTGGTGGCGGCGATGGACTTCTCCATCGGCTTGAGGAACGTCGAGGGATAGAGACCGCCCCAGAACGCGAGCACGACGAGCGAACCGACGAGCACGACCTCCCAGGTCTTGAGGTCCCTGATCCGCTCGAGGACGGGGTTGGTGACCTTTCCGTAGAAGACCTTTTGGAACATCCAGAGCAGGTAGACGGCCGCGAGGACGACGCCGGTGCCTGCGATGGTCGGGAACGCCCAGTTGAGTCCGTACATGTGGGCGACGGACGCCTGGAACGCGCCAAAGAGGGCCAAGAACTCGCCGATAAAGCCGTTGAGCCCCGGCAGGCCGACGCTGCTGAGCATGATGATGAGGAAGAGCGTGGCGAAGAGCGGCATCTTCGCTTTGAGGCCCCCCATATCCTTGAACAGGCGCGTGTGGATCCGCTCGTAGAGGAGGCCGACCAGCAGGAACAGTGCGCCGGTGCTAACGCCGTGGTTAAGTTGCTGGTACGAGCCGCCCATCAGGCCGTTGTGCGTGAGGCTAAAGATGCCGAGGACGATGAAGCCCATGTGCGAGACCGACGAATAGGCGACGAGGCGCTTGAGGTCGGGCTGCATGGCCGCAACGATGGCGCCGTAGACGATGCCGATGACGGCGAGAACCATCATCGGAAACACGAAGGTCTTCGCGGCTTCTGGGAAGAACGGAAGTAGGAAGCGAAGGAAGCCGTAGGTGCCCATTTTGAGGAGCACGCCCGCAAGGATCACGGAGCCGGCCGTCGGCGCCTCGGTGTGGGCGTCCGGCAGCCACGTGTGGAACGGGAACATCGGGCACTTGACCATCAGCGCGATGGCAAAGAGCCAGAAGACCAGCGCCTGCAACTGGACCGCGCCGGCCCAGAGCGAGCCGTTTGCGACGGCCGCCTGGATCGCGACCATGTCGAAGGTGCGCACGCCGGTCGCGTGCATGCACTGGTTGGACAGGATCACCATGCCGATGAGCATGAAGATCGACGCCGCGAAGGTGTAGATGAAGAACTTGGTCGCCGCGTATTTGCGGTTTTCGCCGCCCCACGTGAAGATGAGGAGCGCCATCGGGATGAGCGACGCCTCGAAGAACGTGTAGAAGAGGATGAGGTCGAGCGAGAGGAACACGCCGAGCATCGCGGTCTCGAGCGCGAGCATGTAGATGAAGTAGTGCTTGACGCGCTTATCGACGTAGAAACTGAAGCAGGCCGAGACGACCATGAGGAACGCTGTGAGGACGACGAGCCACACGCTGATTCCGTCGACGCCGAGTTTGTAGGAGATGCCGAACTGCGGAATCCAGTTCGCCTTTTCGACCAGTTGGAAGTGGTAGGTGCCTGACTGGAACAGGCTGAGCATGTAGAGCGAGACCGCGAACACGACCGCCGAAACACCGAGACTGAAGCGCTTGATGGCTTTGGTCGCCTCGGCCGGGAAGAACATCAGCAGGACTGCGCCGATGAGCGGAAGGAAGATGAGATAAGAAAGGACGTGATCCATCAGTCTCCTTTCACCTGCATCCACATTCTGACGACGGCGTAGAGGATCCCTGCAACGCCCAGCACCATCAGAAGGGCGTAACTGCGGACAAAGCCGCGCTGCACGTACTTGCCGATTCCTGCGAGATAGCGCACGGAGACGCCGACGAGGTTGACGATGCCATCGACCACCCAAGTATCGAACCAGGCGAAGACTCGGCCCACCACGCCGCCGACCGCGACGGAGCCACCTGCCAAAGATTCGTCGATCTCGAACTGCCTGTTCGCGGAGCGCCGGAAGGCGCTCCACTTGGACAAGTCCCAGCCCTCCGATTCGGGGAGTTTCTTAGCGTGGTAGAGGAGGTAGGCGTAGACAGTGCCGAGCACGGCCATTGCAGTCCCCACGATGAGGAGGATGAGTTTGCCGTATTGGGCGTGCTCCGCCTCCATCAGGTGCGGGTAGAGCCAGTGGGCAAAGACCTCGTTGCGCTCCATGAAGTAGCCGGTGAGGAAGGTCGCGCCGAGCGCGAGGACGACGAGCGGCAGCCACATTTCCCAAGGAACCTCTTTGGGTTCGTGGGCGGCGTCCAGCGCGTGGTGGTGCTCGTGCTCCTCGGGCGGCGCGTCGGCGTCCGTGTAGAAGAATCCGTGCGGGTCGTCGTGGTGCGCGTGGGCGTGCTCCTCATGGTGCTCCTCGTGGTGCGCATGGGGTTGGATCGAGCGCCAGCGCTCTTCCGAGCCTGAGAATGTGAGCATCATAAGGCGGGTCATGTAGCCGGCTGTGAGCAGTGCGACGCCGAAGCCGACCCAGCCCGCTATCGGAGCGACCCTAGCCAGCAGTTCGCTTGCGCCATCGGGTGAGACGTTGACGGCCGCGCCGAGGATCGCCTCTTTTGAGTACGCGCCTGCGAAGAGGAACGGGATTCCTGCGATCGCGGCCCAGGCGACGAACATCGTCCAGAAAGTAACCGGGATGTACTTCTTGAGGTTGCCGTAGTTGCGCATATCCTGGTCGTGCGACATCGCATAGATGACCGCGCCCGCGCCGAGGAAGAGGAGCGCCTTGAAGAACG
>DATLWQ010000468.1:0-4224 GCA_035576225.1 Fimbriimonadaceae bacterium
ATGTCCACGACCTCCGAGGTCTGGCTCGGCCTCACCGCCGGCTGCGCGCGCTGCCACGACCACAAGTTCGACCCCCTCACGCAAAAAGAGTTCTACTCGATGTACTCGTACTTCAACAACGTGCCCGAGTCAGGCACTGGGGTCGAGCAGCCGGTCAACCACCCGCCGATCATGGACGCCCCGACCGCCGCACAGACCGCGCGGCTCAAGGAACTCACCGCGTCGATCGCAAAACTCGACGGCGAGATCGACAAGAAGATCGAGGCGAACAGCGGCAGGTCAGAGCACTGGCAACTCGGCGCACAACTACCGCGCGTCGACAACGGCCTAGTGAAGCGCTACGCATTCACTCCCGGCGGCAAAGACTTCACGGCCTCAGGCACTCCGGCGTTCAGCGCGGGCCGCGCGACCGGCGCGGTCGGCACCGACGACAAGTCCTACCTCGACCTCGGCGACGTCGGAGACTTTGAAAACGACCACCCGTTCTCCTTCGGCGCGTGGATCAATCCGAACAAACTGGAAGGCTCGCCGCTCTCCCGCATGGACAGCGGCAACGCGTTCCGCGGCTGGGAGTGCTCGTTCGCCGGTGCAGGCATCCAGGCGCACCTGATCAACAAGTGGCCGGAGAACGCGATCAAGGTCCATTCGACGCAAATGATCCCCGTCGGAAAATGGACGCACGTCTTCTTCACCTACGACGGCTCAAAGAAAGCCGCGGGATTCAAGATCTACGTCGACGGCAGGCCGGTCGAGGCGATGGTCGACGCCGACTCGCTCACCGACACCATCCGCACGAACGTGACGGTCAAGGTAGGAAGGAGGACGAACTCCGAGACCTTCGACGGGAAGGTCGACGACGTCGCGATCTACGACCGCGCTCTGAGCGCACAAGAGGTGGCAACCCTAGCCTCCACCCACCCGGCGATCACGCTGCTCAAAATCCCCGAAAAAGAGCGCACCGCCGATCAAAAGCGCGAGATCGCCCGCCTCTGGTCGCTCGAGCACGACAAGAAGTTCGCCGAGATGGACACCGAGCGCACCAATGAGAGCAGCGACCTCATAAAACTCAAGGCCTCCATCCCCAACGTCATGGTGATGGAGGAGATGCCACAGCCGCGCGAGTGCCACGTCCTCATCCGCGGTCAGTACGACAAGCCCGGTGAAGAGGTGAAGGCGGGCGTTCCGTCGTTCCTTCCGCCGCTCCCCAAGGGCGCGCCCAACAACCGGCTCGGCTTCGCCGAGTGGATCGTCTCGCCAGACAACCCGCTCACCGCGCGCGTCACGATGAACCGCCTCTGGGCGCGCTTCTTCGGCACCGGCATCGTCAAGACGATCGAGGACTTCGGCACCCGCGCCGAGTTCCCCTCGCACCCCGAACTGCTCGATTGGCTCGCGACCGAGTTCCTGCGCACCAGATGGGACATGAAGGCGATGGTCAAGGAGATGGTGATGAGCGCCTCCTACCGCCAGGACTCCGACGTCACCGCCGAAAAACTCAGCGCTGATCCCGAGAACCGCCTCATCTCGCGCGGACCGCGCTTCCGGCTCAACGGAGAAGTGATCCGCGACCAGGCGCTCTACGTCAGCGGGCTCCTGGTCGAAAGGCTCGGCGGCCCCTCGGTCTATCCGTACATGCCGCCCGGCATCTGGGACGAGACCAACTTCTACGGCAACCTGCGCGACTACAAGCACGCGACCGACGACGGCCTCTACCGCCGCAGCCTCTACACGATCTGGAAGCGCACCGCCGCGCCGCCGAACATGCTGCTCTTCGACGTTCCCTCGCGCGAGACGTGCACCGTCAACCGGCCGCGCACCGACACACCGCTGCAGGCCCTGACGCTGATGAACGACGAGACCTACGTCGAGGCCGCGCGCGTGCTTGCCCAGCGCATGATGCGCGAGGGTGGCAACACGATGGAAGGACGCCTCCAGCGCGGTTTCGAACTCGTCCTGCAAAGACCGGCCACCGCACAGGAACTCAAGATCCTCGAAGACGGCATCGCGCGCCGCACCGAGCGCTATCGCAACGATAGAACCGCCGCATGGGACCTCGTCTCGACCGGCGAGTCCAGGGTCGACATCGGTCTCGACATCCCAGAACTCGCGGCCTACACCATGACCGCCAGCACGCTTCTCAACCTCGACGAAACGATCACGAAGGAATAAATGAAAGACTCCGACTTCAGACTGCAAGACCAGTTCAACCGCCGCACGTTTCTCAGGCGCACGGGCGGCGTCGGTCTGGCGGCGCTCTTCGGCATCCTCAGCCAAGAGAGCCTCGCTTCCATCCTGGTCTCGCCGGAGAGCAACAAGCGCATCGGCGGGCTGCCGAACATGCCCAACTTCCCGCCCAAGGCGAACCGAGTGATCTACCTGTTCCAGAGCGGCGCGCCCAGCCAGATGGAACTGTTCGACCCAAAGCCGCAACTTGAGAAGTACCGCGGCGAAGACCTCCCGTCGAGCGTGCGCATGGGCCAGCGCCTGACCGGAATGACCAGCGGGCAAAAGTCGTTTCCCGTCGCGCCCAGCATCTTCAAGTCGCAAAAATACGGCAAGGCGGGCATCGAGATCAGCGAACTGCTCCCGCACATGGGCACAGTCGCAGACGACCTGTGCGTGATCCGCTCGATGTACACCGACGCGATCAACCACGACCCGGCGGTCACCTTCTTCCAGAGCGGTTCGCAACTGGCGGGCAGACCGAGCATCGGTTCGTGGCTCAGTTACGGCCTCGGAACGATGAACGAGGACCTGCCGACCTACGTCGTGCTGACCAGCGTCGGCAGCGGGCGCAAGGACGACCAGCCTCTCTACGACCGCCTGTGGGGATCCGGCTTCCTTCCGACCGAGTACTCCGGCACCAAGTTCCGCAACACGGGCGACCCCGTTCTGTTCCTCTCCGACCCGCACGGCGTAGACAAGGCGACGCGCCGCGAGATGCTCGACGAACTGATGGGCCTCAACAGGATCAAGCACGCGGTCACCAAGGACCCCGAGACCGAGACGCGCATCGCACAGTACGAACTCGCGTTCCGCATGCAGACCTCGGTGCCAGAACTGCTCGACATCAGCGACGAACCGTCCTCGGTCCTGGAGATGTACGGCCCAGACGTGCAGCGCAAGGGCTCCTACGCCTACAACTGCCTGCTCGCGCGGCGCATGGCCGAGCGCGGAGTGCGCTTCGTGCAACTGTTCCACATGGGGTGGGACCACCACTTCGACCTGCCGCGCATGATCCGCGGCCAGGCGCAGGACGTCGACATCCCGTCGTCGGCGCTGCTCAAAGACCTCAAACAGCGCGGCATGCTCGATGACACGCTCGTCGTGTGGGGCGGCGAGTTCGGCCGCACGGTCTACACACAGGGCGAACTGACCGAGACCAACTACGGCCGCGACCACCACCCGCGCTGCTTCAGCATGTGGATGGCGGGCGGCGGGGTCAAGGCGGGCCAGACGTACGGCGCGACCGACGACTTCTCGTACAACATCACGAAGGATCCCGTCAGCGTCCACGACCTGCACGCGACCATGCTGCACCTGCTAGGCATCGACCACACGCAACTCACCTTCCGCTACCTCGGCCGCGACTTCCGCCTGACCGACGTGTTCGGGGATGTGATCCCGGACTTGATGGCGTAGAGCCCTTACTCCCCTCTCCCCCTCTGGGATTGGCCGCGGCGACCCGACCCCGAAGGGGTCGACGACAATAGCCAGGGCGTCGGCGCAGCCGACCCCTGGTGGAAGCGGCCAAGAATTCACGACCCCGGAGGGGTCGCCGAACCCATCCCGTCACTCGAAGAACCGCGCGTCGTACTCGATCCCGCACTCCTGCAAAATCCGCCGCAGTTCGTCCGCAGAAGACTCCTTTCTGTGGACGGGTGGCCCGGTCTGACTCGCAGAGCAGACCGGGAGTGGCTGGCGGGTAGCAATATTGTGACTCACCAGGTCTCTGACTCGTGTGGCCTGGTTGTTCCGAAGGAACAGCCAGGTGCCGAAGGCACAAAATGACTCCAAGACTTCTGCATAACTGACGTGCTCAGTCGAGGCGCCGATAATTTATCGACCCTGGAGGGGTCGCAGAAACATGACTAGGTTCTGACCGCCGTCAAGAGTGACCGAGGAGTCGCGAATCTCGTGCCGCGCTAGAACGGTCCGTGAGTGTGGCAACACTCCGGCAACACCGTGTGGATCGCCTCGATGGCCGCCTTGGTCTTAGTCATG
>DATLWQ010000469.1:0-3605 GCA_035576225.1 Fimbriimonadaceae bacterium
CAGTCGCGCCACCTCGGAGAGCGGCACCATGTCAGTCGTGTCGAAGCGCCTCACAGGGACGTCGAACGCGCGGCCCGAGAACGAAACGTCAAGGCGGTCGCCGCGCAGAGTCGTCGAATATCCCCACTTCTGGAGCAGCGCAGGGGTGACCCAGCATTCGTCGTTGAACCGAACGCTTTCATCCTTGAACGTTCCGAGGTAGGTGTAGTCGACCTGTACAGCGGTAGGCGCTTGCGCCAGGGCTGCCGTCGTTACCATCCATGGAACCAGAGCGGCGAGCCAACTCCTCATTGGAACTGTCATGCCTATTGTACTTCAAGACGGTCACGCATCGTCATGGTTTCGTCGTGTAGACTCGCGCTTGGCTTCGAACAGGGCGATTAGCTCAGGCTGGTAGAGCGCCTCGTTTACACCGAGGATGTCGGGGGTTCGAGTCCCTCATCGCCCACCACTCCGACTGGGTACCTACGACTACCCGTTGCCCTGAACTGCCGAGTTCAGAGTGGCCGGACCTTCGGAGTACCCGAGCGAATGCTGGTCGACCCAACGACCGCCTGTATTTTCCTGCCACGTCGCCGTCAGGCCGCCGTTTTCACTGGCCAGCCTAAGACGCGAGTCGACTTCTTTGCCGTCCACTACAGTTGTTCCATGGATCGTCAGCGCCCCTGGCACTGCGTCGACAATTCCCGTATAAGTCGCATCGTCGTCTCCAGCACCCTGCGCGTTCCACGTCGACTTGATGGCGTCGAACGTGAGGAACACATATGTAGTCTGCTTGCTGTCGTCGGTGAACACGAGCGCAACCGCAAACCCCCTCGAAAGAAGAGTGGCACTGACCTCCTGCTCTCCGGCGGTCCAACGGTGGAGCAACCAATCAAGGTGATCGTTGTTGGCGTAGTTCTTGATCCCGTCTCTCGCCATCTCGATGATGTGCTCGTACTCTGGGTCGCCCTGATAGTCCCTGAAGTCCCTGTCGCTCCTGATCTGCTGCGGCACGAAGTACCCGCCGAGCACCGCGTCCCTTAGGCTCTTCATCGAACGGTCCTTGTCGCCCAGTCGCGCATAGGCGCTGGCGATGTCGTAGCGCGTCGTGAGCGTGAAGTACTTCATGTCGAGCGCCTTCTGATAGGCGTCGATCGCGTCACGAAACTGTCTCTGCGTGTGCAACGAATAGCCAAGGCGGAACCATGCCTCAGCGTCCAGCGAGTTCTCCTCCACGACCTTGCGATAAAGCGGGATAGCCTTCTTGTACTCCTGGGCCGCAAACGCCGAGTCGGCGTCGTTTCGGTCCTGGCTCACGACCTGCCCCGGCGCGGGCATGAAGGCGACCAACGCCGCGAATGCCACGACGAAGGGCCGTATGATCTTGGGCGTAGAGTAAGCCGCCATCCAACTCTCAGTATGCATCGGCCACATGGAAAGTTCCTAGCCCAGCGACACCAGAGCCTCGAATATCTTCAGCATCGCTAGCGTGTCCCGCTCGCAGTAACGGAGCAGACTGCCGGCGATCTCCTCCTTCTCGTGTTGTACCGTGCCCTCAGAGAGCATTCTCCTGTACTCCGCCGCGGCCGAAGAGCCGTCCTGGATACCAAGGTCGTCGTAACCCAGATTTGGCACCAGGCTCGGCAGCACGCGCTTGATCGAAGTCTGCCCCATGAACCCCGGGTGGTAGACGAACCCCTCCACGATCTTCATGAGGTCTCGCCCACGCTCTTCAAATATCGCGAGCACGGCTTCAGCACCTTCGACCCCCTGGGCCGCGAGCGACTTCAGCATCGTCACCTCAAACCGCGAGTAATACATCACCGTCCCGTTCTCGAGCAGCGATTCCGCCAAACTCCGCACGAACTCAGGCCGCGGGTCTTCGCTGCTCCTGTGCAGAAACTCGCTGTGCTTAACCTCGCCAGTAGCGTCCAAGACGTGCATCGACCACTGGAACGGCACCTGCTGGTAGGCAGGAACTCCTAGAACGGTCGGGATCGCAGGACTGTCCGACTCAAAGTCGACGAACTGGATCGGCCGCGCGATCTCCGCAAGCGCCTCGGCCAGCCCTGGCTCGACGTGCACCGCGCCGCTGCACACGACGCCCTGGATGAGACGCTGCCTCGCGCTGAGCATCTCCTCCGGAATGTCGCGCACGTCCCGCTTTCCCAACTCGTGTAGAGCCGTGATCTTCAAGGCCGTCAGACGCGGCATCGTCGTCGCGTCATCGTCTGGCAACTCGCGATAGCAGACGTCGAGGAAGACACAGTCCGGGTTAAAGCAGTGCCTGTTCGGTACGACAGGCGGTGAAGCGTCTGCGGCAAGAACGTTCAAGAGGCGAACGACCCCCTCCGGCACCTTCGCAGCATGCGCTTTCGCCTCCTCCGTAACGTCCGTCGTTACGAAGAGCGCGGACGTCTCCTGCCCAGAACGAAACTCAGGCGACAGCGTCATTACCGACGCGCGCGCGACCTCCAACCCGCACTCCCCGAGCGCCCACACCTGGAACGCGACGTCCAACACGTGCTCCGGCTTGACCGACTTAGAGGACTTCACTTCAATCAGGTGCCAACCGACTTCCTCGCGCTGAAGAATGTCTGCGCGCACAGAGACGTCCCCGTTCGTGAACGCACCCTCAAAAAGGCACTCCACACCCTCTACAATCGCCTCCTGTGTCTCAGAAGCGGCACGGTCCATCTCCGTGGAAGGCGTTTCGATCAGCCTCCCGTCGAAGAGAGTGCGCGCTAACTTTCCGATCTCGCTCCCCTGTCGCATGACCATCACGTCGCCCTTCGAGGGAGCCGCTCCGAGTTCAGGCGAACGGACCTTGAGATACGCCTGCTTAGGGCAGTTGAGAAAACTCAGATAGATGTTTTTGTTGATCGCCACCTTGGTGACAATTTACCCTCAAAACCCCGGCAACGGACCGCTGGAAAACGCACCGAGCCGCAGCGCAGTCGGCCTGTCCCAAGTCGCACCGCCGTCCCGAGAGTCAGTGACTGTATAGTCGATGACGTTGCCCGTGTTGCTGAACTCGATCCGTCGCTTGTACTCTGTACCGTCGATGTACCGCAACGTCCCAGTGATCGTGACCTGCTGACCGATCTCCACGTCGCCCTCGAACAAACGTCCTAGGCCGTCCACCGAACGATAGGTCCATTTGTTCGTCGCCGAGTTCCTCACGAACAGCCCGGTCGGATCTGTCGCGCCAGATCCGGACCAGACTTCCGAGATGGCGCGGTCGGGCACTTCGTACTTGTAGGACACCGTCCGTCGCCCGCCGAGGCTGTTGGCCGTCGACCAGTTGCCGATCAGAAAGTCGAGCGCGCTCGCGTCGCGGGCCATTCGCTCGCCCGAAGCGGCCAAAGTCTCCTTCCACGTACTGCTCCCTTCGAACTTCTTCAAGTTCTTGTCGCCAAAGAGCCGCGCCGGGTCGGTCATTCCGGCGTCGTAGGCGTCTCGCAGCCAATGGATCGCAAGGTCGTCTTGCTTCTTTGCCGCATAGAGCGCGGCGATCGCGTACCGCGATTCAGCGGACCGGTAGTTCTTGTCGTCCGCGCCCATGAACGCCTCGATCGCGCGGTCGTTGTCCCCGAGGTTCCGATACGCCAGGCCAAGGCTGT
>DATLWQ010000470.1:0-1658 GCA_035576225.1 Fimbriimonadaceae bacterium
GGGACGGCGAGCGGCAGGACCCGTACATGCTGGAGCACAAGGACCTGATCGCAAGCATCCGCGGCGGCAAGGCGGTCAACGAGGGAGTGCGCGTCGCACATTCGACAATGACAGCGATCATGGGCCGCATGAGTTGCTATACGGGCCAGGAGGTCACCTGGGACATGGCGATGAATTCACAACTGAGCCTGATTCCTGACACGCTGAACTTTCAGGAGCAGATCGAGGTGCCGCCGGTGGCCATGCCCGGCACCACGAAGTTCATGTAGGCGCGCCCTCAGATTCTGTGCCCGGCCCAGAGGACGGCGTTCGTGATCAGTTTCACGAACGCCGTTTCCGTGTAGGACTCGCTCGTGTGGCCGAACCCCGTGTAGAACGCGCGACCGCCGTCGAACTCGTGGCACCACGCGATTGGGTGGTCGTCAGGCATCTGCGAACCCTGGTAACTGGATGGGTCGAGGTGGGCGAGGACGTAGACGGCGCCGCGCGGGTCCACCCGGTAGTCGTACCACTCGTCGGTTCGCTCCATCGTCTGCGGCATGCCTTTTGTGATCGGGTGTCGCGTGTCCTCGAAGACGACCGTCGCTTTCTGGATTTGCGGGTGGCGCTTGAACCACGCCCCCACGAGTTCCCCGTACCACGGCCAGTCATATTCGGTGTCCGCGGCGGCATGGATGCCGACGTACCCGTGGCCCTTCCGGTACCAGTCCTCGAACGCCTTCTGCTGCTGGTCGTCCAGGATGTCGCCTGTCGTCGAAAGGAACACCACGACCTTGGCGCGCGGCAGGTCACGCACGAACTCGTCCGAGTCCTCCGTAATTTGGAGCATCCAAGCGTTCTTGCTCGCGAGGTCGATGAACATCTTCTTGCCGTCCTCGATGCTGGCGTGGCGATAGCCGGCCGTCTTAGAGAAGACCAGCACCCCGAGTTCGGGGATGGAGACCTGTTGCGTTGCGAGGATCAGGGCGGCGACGAACATGTCCCAAGTATGAAGTGTCGAGGGGCGACGGTCAAGGGGCTGTCAGCGTGGTACCCTCGTTCGCGATGTCGCGGCTCGAAGTCACTGAGGTCACGATGCAGTTTCCCGCCGTCCGAGCGTTGGACGGCGTTTCTCTTGCCTTCGAGCCTGGCGAGGTCCATGGCATCGTCGGCGAGAACGGGGCGGGGAAGAGCACTCTGATGCGGATCCTTTCTGGCCTCCAGGTGCCGACCTCGGGTTCCGTCCACATTGAAGGCGATGTGGTCCGCCTTCACGGGGTGAGACACGCGCTCTCGCTCGGTATCGCGATGATCCACCAAGAACTGCAGGTGATCGACGACCTTTCCGTGGCCGAAAACGTGTTCCTCGGGAGCGAACCGAAGAGGAGCGGGTTGGTGGACCGCAAGAAGATGCACCACGACACGCAGGCGCTGCTTGATCGCGTCGGAGCCTCTTTCAGCCCAGCGACAGGTGTCGAAGACCTGTCCATTGCGGAGAAGCAACTCGTTGAGATCGCCAAAGCGCTCTCTTACAACGCCAAGACATTGATCATGGACGAGCCGACTGCGGTCCTCACCGACAAGGAGACTGATGCACTGTTCAAACTCATCGCCGATCTGCGGGCGGAGGGCGTGACCGTCATCTACATCTCGCACAGGCTCGCGGAGATCGAGCGCAC
>DATLWQ010000471.1:0-2647 GCA_035576225.1 Fimbriimonadaceae bacterium
CGCGCCGCGCATCCCACGCGTGGTACGCTGGCTCCAGTGCGCCGGCGTGGTCATCTCGCCCGCGCACCATGCCCGTCATCATCGCAGCGATGGCCGGCGGGCGTTCTGCGTCACGACCGGGTGGTTGAACCCGGCCCTCGATCGCGTCGACCTGTTCGGGCGGATCGAGCGCGGCGTGGCGCGACGCGGGGACACGCCATGAGAATCTACCTCGTCACACCCCGGAACCCGACGAGCTTCTGGACCTACGACGCGATCCTCCCGACCCTGGGCAAGCGCTGCATCTTCCCGAATCTCTCGATGGTCGTCCTCGCGGGCCTGACGCCGCCCGAGCACGAGGTCGTCCTGTGTGACGAGAACGTCGAAGACATCGATTTCGACGTGGAGGCGGACGTGGTCGGCGTGACCGGCTATCTGGTGCACCGCCGACGCATGTTCGAGATCATCGCGGAATTCTCGCGACGAGGGCGATTCGTCGTCGTCGGTGGACCCTTCGCGTCGCTCTGCCCGGACGAGCTCCGTGGACGTTGCGACGTGCTGTTCGTCGACGAGGCCGAAGCGACATGGCCGGTGTTTCTGCGCGACTTCGCGGCCGGCCAGTGGAAGCGCGAGTATCGACCGTCCGAGATGCCGGACCTCGCCGGCACGCCCATGCCGCGCTTCGACCTCCTGCATGTCGATCGCTATCACGCGCTCACCGTGCAGTTCGCCCGAGGCTGCCCGTTCACGTGCGAGTTCTGCGACATCATCGTCCTCTACGGCCGGCGGCCCCGCACCAAGACCATTCCGCAGATGATGGCGGAGGTCGAGGAATGCCGTCGGCTGGGCGCGCGACAGATCTTCATCGTGGACGACAATTTCATCGGCAACAAGAAGATCACCAAGGAGCTGCTGCGTGCGATGGCCTCGTGGAGCGCCTCGCACGGACACGTCGTGGACTTCCAGGCGGAGCTCTCCTTGAACGTCGCGCAGGACGACGAGCTCTTGCAGCTCCTCCACGACGCCCACTTCACGACCGTGTTCGTCGGGATCGAAAGCCCGCGGAAGGAGTCGCTCCGGGAGTCGCAGAAGACGCAAAACATGCGGGGCGACCTGGTGAAGAGCGTGCACCGCATCCAGTCCTACGGCATCCAAGTGCAGGCCGGGATGATCGTGGGCTTCGATCACGACGACGGGGAGATCTTCGGCGAGCAGCTCCGGTTCATCCAGGAAGCCCGCATTCCCGTCTCGATGACCGGCATGCTGCAGGCGATGCCGAAGACGCCCCTGCACCAGCGCATGGACCGCGAGGGCCGGCTGCTGGCGGACACGGAGGGCGACGCCTTCGTGTTCTCGAACATCCTCCCGAGACGCATGAGCCGGCTCCGCCTGTATCGCGGCTACCGCCGGCTGATTCGCGACCTCTACGACTTCCGCCAGTATCGCGAGCGCACGCTGGAGTTCCTGCTACACAAGGGGCGGGAGGCATCGAACGGTCTCCGCGTGCGGCCCGGCGAGCTGCGCCTCCTCGGCCGCATCCTGCGGGACGACCTGCTGCGCGCCGGCATCCGTCGTGCGCGGTTCACCGTCACGTTGCTGTGCGCGACGTTGGTGCGACGACCCTCGGTGCTGAAGGACGCGATCGCCTTCGTCCTGGTCCATCGCGCGTTTCACGACTACGTGGCGGGAGTCACGGCCCACCTCGACCGGGTGATCGCCCGTCTCGAGAGCGACGACGCGGCGTGTGATGCACCGTGATCTCGGCTCGTAGGACGTGGGAGGGCGACATGTGGGGGGACACGGAATGAGATCGTGGGTCCTCGTCTTCTTGGTGTTGGTCGGGACGGCGACGGCAGAGGATCCACGATTTGCACTCTTCGAGAAGTACGATCGAGCGTCGACCGTCGACGAGGTCAGACCCCTCGTGTCCGGGACGCTCGCTCGACAGTACGCGATCCTCGCGTCGCGGGACGACGAGGTCGGCCGAGCCTTGAAGGCGCAGCAGCTGGCCTCCTACAAGCCTCGCATCGTCGAGATCGATGACAAGACCAGCTTCCTCGTCGTCGAGGACGCACGATCGGCATCGGGGGCGAGGCAGGAGGCGCAGGCCTACCTTCTCTCCAAGGGCACGAATGGGGGCTGGACCCTCGCCAATCGCTTCCTGGCCGCGTCCGTCATCAAGACCCTCTGGACGGACACCTTCTCTCCCGCGCAGTTCAACCAGGTGTCGCAGTGCGCGATCGACGGACGGGAGATCCAGCCGAGGAGCGCGTTGGCCATCCGCGACGGAGACGTCATCCGGATCACTCTCCATCCTTTTTCGTTCTCACAGGGCGACATCGAATATTGGCGAGGCACGAGCGGCCTCCCGGTGGAGAATGCTGCAAAGGGCAGCCATTTCGACGACGGGAAGTCGACTGCGTGCGTTTTGACCCTGCGACTGGACAAGGAGAACGGCATCTCCCTCTTCAACGTGGGCGCCGAGCCTCGACCGGGCGCGCCAAGTGGCTCCAAGGTATGGCAGGCGTCCAGGTCGGACATCGCGAAGGTCGAGATCGGCAAGAACAGGATCGTCCTCGACACGTCGGGCCAGGTGGGCGCGCAGATGGATGGCGCCCGTTGGGCCGTGAAGGTCGACCTCCCCCTCTGGGAGCGTGGGCTGTGACCC
>DATLWQ010000472.1:0-6423 GCA_035576225.1 Fimbriimonadaceae bacterium
GGCTGATGCTCAACTCACGCAACTACGACCGCGCGAGCAAGACTCGGCAGATCTCGATCAGTCCCGATGGAGGGGAGCATTGGGTCAGCCAGTATCACGATCCAGAGTTGATCGAACCGATCTGTCAAGCGAGCATCCGTAGGGCAACCTGGCCACCGGAGTTTGTACACGGACACATTGAACTACAGCCACTTGACCGCGCTAAAATTTTCGACGAAACGCTCTCCAAGACGGGAACGATCTATTTCTCCAACCCTGCCTCCACAAATGCGCGCAGAGGGATGACCGTGAAGATAAGCTACGACGACGGGCGTTGCTGGACAAAATGGGCGGTCGTCTATGAAGGCTCTGCCGCGTACTCCTGTCTCTCTCAGTTGAAAGACGGAGAGATGGGTCTGCTCTTCGAGGCGGACGAATATGGACGCATTATCTTCACGAAGCTCGTTTTTTTTGTGGCCCTTAGCGCTTCGTGCCTCCACCAGAAGCCATTACTGAGGAAGGCTAGTTCATCGGCGGGATCCAGTCGCCGTGCGCTTCGAACAGATCGTCGCACAGTGCGCGGATCTTATCCAGCGGCAGGTCTTGCGAAGTGTGCGGGTCGAGCATTGCGGCCTGGTAGACGTGCTCCTTCTTGCGCGTCAGGCAGGCTTCCACAGTCAGCGACTGCACGTTGACGTTCGTCATGATGACCCCCGCCAACTGCGGTGGCAGTGAACCGATCTTCGTCGGCTGGATTCCCATCTTGTCCACCAGGCACGGCACCTCGACGCAGCATCCTCGTGGAAGGTTGTCGATCAGCCCCTGGTTGTCGACGTTGCCGTAGATCACCGACTTCGCGCCGGTCTCCATCGAGTGGATGATTGTCGATCCGTACTCGACCGACTTCTTGACCTCGAGCGGTTCGTCGCCCTCCATCTTTTTGCGCAGCGCCTCCCAGCCCTCGATCTGCAAGACGCACCGTCTGATGTACTCATCGAGTGGAATGTTGAACCGCTCGATCAGTTCCGGAGCGTCGCGTCGGATGAAGTGCGGGCAGTACTCACTGAAGTGCTCGCTCGACTCGGTGACGAAGTAGCCGAGCCACTTGAGCATCTCGTAGCGCACGCGATTGTTGTCGGGCACGCGCCCCTCTTCGATCACCTTGCGGATCTGCGGATACAGGTCGACGCCGTTGCGCTCGAAGCGCAGATAGAACGCCATGTGGTTGATGCCCGCGCAGAGGTACGAGATCTCCTCTTTCGGGACTCCGATGTCTCTCGCCAGTTCGCCCGCAGTCCCCTGCACGCTGTGGCAGAGCCCGACGTTCTTGATGTTTGATCCACGGTTCAAGGCCCAACACAGCATCGCCATCGGGTTCGTGTAGTTGATCATCAGCGCGTTCGGGCACAGTTCCTCCATGTCCTTGGCGATGTCAAGCAGAACGGGGATGGTGCGTAAGGATCGGAAAATGCCGCCGATGCCAAGCGTGTCGGCGATCGTCGCGCGCAGGCCGTACTTCTTGGGGATTTCAAAATCGATCTCCGTGCCGGGTTTATAGCCCGCGACCTGGATCATGATGATCACGTAGTCGGCGCCTCTAAGTGCCTCGCGCCGGTCGAGCGTCGCCGTGATCTTCGCGTCCTTCGCGCCGGTCGCCTCCCTGACCTTTTGCCCGACGATCTCGCTCGTCCTCAGCCTTTCAGCGTCGATGTCCATAAGCGCGATGTGGCTGTCGGCGAGTTCGGGGTAGGAGAGCACGTCCCCCATCAGATTCTTGGCGAACACGGTGCTGCCCGCACCGATCATGGCGATCTTTGGCATCGACCGGATTATGGCTAGAACGGTGCCGGGAGCCCGCCGTTTCCGGCGGACGCATAGGCCGCTTGAGTGATGCGCACGACGTCCATGCCGCACTCGAACGGCGCGAGCGGCTTGGCGCGGCCGAGGATGCTGTCGACGAAGTTCTTGTCAGGCGTCGTCGCCTCCGGCCAGTCGCCGATCGTCTGCTTCTCGCCGTCGCGTGGCTGTACTTCGAGCACGTTATCGGTCCAAGTGAGGATCGCCCCCTCGAACGTGACGACGTGGCGCTCGTGCCACGTCGGCGCCTCACCCATCACGCACACCGAGGCGATCGCCCCGCCTTCGAAGTCCACCGAAGTGACGGAGTCGACCTCGACTGGCGTCCCCCTGTCGCGCAGGATGCACGAGACAGTTTTGGGCCGCAGCCCGGTGGTCCACAGCATGATGTCGAAGATATGGCTTCCTGAGTCGTTGAGCATCCCGCCCTGCGAGATGTCGGGCACCTGCCGCCACGTGCCGGTCGTGAACTTCTTCCAGTCCTGGCACAGCATCGAACCGATCGCGAGCAACTTGCCGTACTCCTGGCTGGCGATCTTGTTGCGGATCCACTGGAACTCCGGTAGCCCGTGCCGCTGATAACTTACGGCGCCGACCTTGCCGCTCTTGTCGCGCGCCTCGATGCACCGCTGGGCCTCGGCGATGGAGCAGGAGAGCGGCTTTTCGACCAGGACGTGCAGCCCGGCCCCGAAGCCCATGACGACCTGCTCACAGTGGAACTTGTGCGGCGTAGCGAGCAGGACGGCGTCCAACCCGCCAGCCTTCAGCATAGACTCCATAGAGGGGTACTCGGGCACGTCCTTGACCTCGGGGTACTTCTCCTTGGTCTCAACCATCTGGTCAGGAGCCACGTCGGCCATCCCGACGACCTCGACCTCCGGAAGGCAGAGCGACTGCTTGAGCCTGTGCCGCATGAAGCCACCACAACCGACGAGTCCGAGCCGTACCTTGTCCATATCTTCTTCCTGTCCTCGTAAAGATACCGGCCTAGGGCACCGAAACAATACCTATGGGACGCCGAATCGCAAGTGGAAAGAGACCTTCGTGGGCACCGGATCGGTCGCCCCGGACCCGGGTGTGCGGTATGGCTATACGAAGACTGGCGGCATTCGCCCTCGTCGCGGTTTCTACGACGGCGCTCTTTGGCTTTGACTCGGTCGCGCGTGACCCGCGCATCCAGGACAGGCTCTACGACCACCTGGACCACGCAGAAACGGCCTTCATGGAGGGGCACGCGCACGAAGCGGAGGCCTACGTCGAGATGGTCCTCCTCAAGCGGGAGATCACGATCTATGTCAACGCGGCCAACGTCCCCGGAGAGATGAAGGAGGACGCCTCGCGCGCGCTCCACGATGCAGCCATCAACTGGGAGGACGCCCTTGGAAGACAGGTTCACTTCAGGTTCGTCCCGTTCCCGGGAGCAGACGTCACGGTTCGCTATGCGGACGAGATGCGCTACGACGGGAAGGAGGCCGCCGGACTGGTCACCTGGTCCCGGCAGGTCATGGACCTCGGTTCCGACCAATACCAGTACCAAGTGAGCGCGACGATGACGCTTCGCACTGCATCCCCGAGGGGCGGCGAAATGAACTATCGCCAAATGCTCAATGCTGCCGGGCACGAACTCGGCCACATACTCGGCATGGAGGACTCAGGTAGGCAGGGCGAACTCATGGGGCCGATGCGCCTCGACCGTCCGGTCGAGCGCCCGACGAGCAAGGAGACCCAGAGCCTCCTGGCGCTCAGGCAACAGGCCGACGTCCTGCTCCAGCAGATCACGGGCGACCACGGCGGCGGACTGATCGCCATGGACCCTGTCATCGAGGTGCGCCCGCAGGTAGTGTGGCCTCAGGATTACCCAGTTGCGGATAGGAAGGATAGTTCTCGGAGCCATAGCAGCCGGAGCCGGACTGCTCCTGTACGGAGCCCTCGTCGAGACGGACAGGCTCAGAAAAGAGAAACGAACGCTGCTTTTAACGGACTGGGCTGGTAGCCACGACGGCTACCGGGTCGGGCTCCTCGCCGACCCTCACGTCCGCGACCGCGAGACGGTCTCACTCACCCGCCGCGCGCTCGAGTACCTCGTTCGCGAGTCCCCGGACATGATCGCCTTTGCAGGCGACATGGTCTCTTATTGGAAGTCCGGCGTCGAAGAAATGCTGCGTGAGGCGCTGGAGCCGCTCAAGGGCTACTCTGGCGACTGTATCGCCGTGCTAGGAAACCACGACTACTACGGTGGTGATCCGGAACGGCTGAGGCCGCTCCTCGAAGAGTTCGGTGTACGACTGCTTGTCAACGAGTGCTGGAACGTGGGCGGGGTGGACTGGGTCGGGGTCGATTCCGCCACTGAGGGTGAAGCGGATCCGTACGGCACCATCCTCAAGTGCGACCCGACAACGCCGACGATCGTTCTTTGGCACGAGCCCGACTTCGTCGACGTGCTGCCCAAGGGCCCCGACCTCATGCTCGCAGGGCACAGCCACGGAGGGCAGTTCACGACTCCGTGGGGGTGGGCGCCGATGACGAGCAGGCACGGTAAGAAGTACTTGAGGGGGTTCTACACAGGCTCGCCCGTACCGATCTATGTTTCGAGAGGACTGGGAACCACAGGGCCGCCCGCGCGCCTTTTCTGTTCACCAGAAGTCACAGTTTTGACCCTGTGCCGAAAGCCTTGAGCGCGGTTTGGCCCGTCCTTGGTATCAGGTAAAGTTACCGTGACTCACGTCAGGGTCGCCGGGTCTCGCTCGTGCCAACGCGGACACAAATGAGTCTAACAAAAGCACACCATCCGTCAAAGCCGTTCGCCGATAGGGCGTACCGTTGCTGGCTCGACCCCTCACTCCTCTTCTGGAGCCTGGTGCTGCTCCTTTGGTCGCCGTTCGCGCTGTTCCACCGTGTACGCCGGGCGCTCTTTCGCGACAAGCACGACCCGTTCGTCAAGGAACGCTGGACCGCCGAACTGCAGACGCCGGAGACGACACGGGCGCTCCTCGCCAAGAACGGCCCCCACGTCGTGCTGGTCGGTGCCAGTTTCGGCGAGATCCTCATCATTGACAAGATCACAAAGGCTCTTCGCGGCGCAAGGCCGGAGGCCAAGGTCACCTGGGCGATCCGTGACCCGGCGACGGTCGAGCACGTGAAGAAGATGCACCCCGGGCAGTCGGTCGTGTACTGGCCCTACGACTGGCTGACCCCAGTGACGCGGTGGATCAGCCGCACGCGGCCCGACATTGTGGTGATGCTGGAGCGCTTTCGCTTTCCGATCTTTGTCCGTGCTAACAAGCGGTGCGGCGCAGACGTCGTGCTGGTGAACGGCCGGTGCCAACCCAGGAAGTTCTTCTTTTCGACGGGCCGGCTGTACTACAAGTGGCTCTTCGCAGGGTTCCGAGCGCTGTTCTTCCAGAACGAGCGTTACCTTGAGAACGCCAAGCCCCTGCTTTCTCCGCGGACGCACGCCCAGGCGATCGGCGACATCAAGTTCGACCTCAGCCATCTGCCGATCGACCCCGAGAAGGCCGCGGCAGTCGATCGCTGGCTCGCCTCCCTGGGCGACCTGCCGCTCCTCGCCGTGGGCAGCACGGAAGATTTGGAGGAAGAGACGTTCGTTATCGACGCTTTCCTTTCTGTGCGCAAGACCACACCTGTGCGGCTCCTTGTTGCGCCGCGCAGGCTCGTGCGTCTGGAAGAACTGCTCAACCTCATCAAGAGCAAGGGCCTGACCTACAGTCTTAGGTCAAAGATGGACGGCGACGCGGACGTCTACGTTCTCGACAGTTTCGGCGAACTTTCCTATGCCTATCAGTTCGCGACCGCGGCCTACGTGGCGGGTGCTCTTTCCGGCATGGGGCACAACGTCATCGAACCGCTCGAGTGGGGCATCCCGGTCAGTTATGGCACGGTCCGAGGCCACTTCGGGCTGATCCAAGAGGCTTGCGAGAGAGCCGGCGTCGGTACCCGCATCGGCTCGGTGTCGCAACTCGCCATCCACTGGTCGGGAATCCTCAGTTCCGAGCAGAGCAAAGCGGAGATCCACGACCAGTGCAAGCGTATGATCGAACAGCACCGTGGCGCTATCAGCGCGACGATGGACGAGGTGCTTGCACTCATCGACGAACACGAGAAGGGCTCCGAACGGTAGCACCCGGCGGACGGTAAACTTCGATTCTCCTGCCCTCGTAGCTCAGTGGACAGAGCAGCAGCCTTCTAAGCTGTTGGTCGCCCGTTCGAATCGGGCCGAGGGCGCCAGTTTCCCACTGTGCAACAGAATAAAGAGGCTCCTGCCGGACCCGGCAGGAGCCTCTTCTAGCCCGTCGGCTAGTGCAGCCATCTCACGCGGAACGCGTCGATCGCCGCCTCCGTCACAGAGTTGTTCGGGTTGTCCGAGGTCGATATCCTCACCCGCATGTTGTTAGTCGGCGTGAGGTAGTTGCCGACGTAGATCGTCTCCGGCAGCCATGTGTTCTGCGAACCGTCGAAGAACACCGTGTCTATCAGCGTCCAGGTCGCGCCGCCATCGTTCGAGAGTTCGATCGTCATCGTATCGTCGCCGTCGTCGTTGTAGAACCATCGCTGGAAGTCGATGACCCC
>DATLWQ010000473.1:0-20554 GCA_035576225.1 Fimbriimonadaceae bacterium
TTTCCACCTTGTCTCCTCGCACGCCGCCCTCTTCACCTGTCATTAGGTCAATGTGCGACACCAGCTGTGAAAAGCCTCACAGCGTTCCTCTCAGTGCCTGTTCGCGTTCGATGGCTTCGAAGAGGGCTTTGAAGTTGCCCTTACCAAAGCTCTTGGCGCCTTTGCGCTGGATGATCTCGTAGAACAGCGTCGGGCGGTCGGTGATCGGTTTTGAGAAGAGTTGCAGCAGGTAGCCGTCCTCGTCGCGGTCGACGAGGATGCCGAGCGCGGCGATGTCCTTGAGGTCCTCCTCGATCTTGCCGACGCGCGCGGTGAGGTCCTCGTAGTACGTGGCGGGCACGTGCAGGAAGAGGACTCCGCGGTTGCGCAGGTGGGTGACCGTGCGGACGATGTCGTCGGTGAGCAGCGCGACGTGCTGGACGCCGGCGCCGCCGAAGAACTCGAGGTACTCGTCGATCTGCGACTTCTTCTTGCCCGCGGCGGGCTCGTTGATCGGGAACTTGACGCGCTGGTTGCCGTTGGCCATGACCTTGGACATGAGCGCGGTGTAGTCGGTCGAAATGTCCTTGTCGTCGAACGAGATAAGTTGCTGGAAGCCGAGGACGTTCGCGTAGAAGTCGACCCACTCGTTCATCTTGCCGAGTTCGACGTTGCCGACGATGTGGTCGACTTCGAGCAGGCCGATGCCGTCGCCGGGCTCGTTGAGGTCCTTGAAGCCGGGGAGGAAGTTTCCGCGATAGTCGTTGCGGCCGACGAAGGTGTGGATGACGTTGCCGTAGGTCTTGATGGAGGCCAGGCGCACGACGCCGTTCTCGTCGCTGAGCGAGAAGGGCTCGCGGGCCGCGACCGCTCCGCGCTCGACGGCGGTCTTGAACGACCAGTCGACGTCGTCGACCGTGAAGGCGATGTCCTGGACGAAGTCGCCGTGCTCCGCGATCAGGGGCGACATCGGGTGGCCGGGGCGGATGGGGGCGCTGAAGAGGAAGCGCACGTTGCCCTGCTTGAGGAGGTAGTCCACCTCGTGCTTGAGGCCGGTCTCTAGGCCGCCATAGCCGACGATGTCGAAGCCGAACGCGTGCTGATAGAAGTATGCGTTCTGGCGGGCGTTGTTGACGTAAAAGCGGACGTGGTCGACGCCTTTGATCGGGAAACTGTCGTGTGGCATCTCGGTTCTTATTATACGTTCGGGGATAGGGGGGATCTGGGCGTTCGGGCGCTTGGTTTTCCGCCACGCCGGGAGGTGTGGTTTTCAGGCCGGACGGCGCTCGGGGACGTGGCGCATGACGCAGATGGCGAAGCGACCGTGCGGGGTATCGACTGCGGAGAGGGTCGCGACGAACTCACGCTCGGCGCCGTCGGCTGTCACGGCGTAGGTGACGGAGTGCTCGGCCATCGTGCGCTTGGCGGGGTTCGCGAAGAAGTCCTGGACGTGCTGGCGGTGGAGTTTGCGATAGTGCTCGACGACGAGGGTGTCCAGGCCTCTGCCGACGAGGGACCCGCAGGGGTAGTCGAGGAGTTCGTGCGCCGACCCGTTGGCCCACTCGATCATGCCCTTCTCGCAGACCACGAAGACGGCGTCGGCGACCCCATCGAGCACTTGGCGGAAGAAGTCCTTGCTCTCCTCGGTCCCTAGCGAAGGCGACGCCTGCGTGAGGGACTCAATCAGGGTCTGGTTCTCTTCGCGGAGGAGCGCCAACTGCTCATCGTAGCGCTCGCGGACGATGTGGGCGATGAGTTCGGTCCTGGATAGCGGACCATACTTCGTCCGGACCCTGCCCCAGTAAGTGGCGACAGTAGCCTCGCTAATTCCCAGGTGGTGAGCAATGGCAGCGTCAGTGTGACCATGTGCGGCCAGGTCGACCACCTCGCCCTCTCTACCTGAGAGTGGCCTGTGGCTCTCTGGTTGCGTCATCTAGCACAATTATAGAGCACAGTTTAGCGAATAGAGATACAACGTCCTAATCAAATTTCAGGACGCTTAATTCGCCTGCCCTTGGTCGGCTAGAACGTTATGACCGTGGGCCTATCGATCCGGTCTCTGACGCCGCGGTGACCAGCCGTTTTTGCGCAGTGTGCGGAGCAGTAGACGTCGCCGTCGACCTCGCACCCGTGGCCTATGACCCGGCACCCGCAGAGGGAGCACTGGGGGGCCAGCGCCTGGATCGCGCACTCGAAGCAGTCGAACGTATGGACGCGGCCTCCGATGTGGACTTGGAAGGCCCTGTCGTACTCGTTTCCACAGACTTCGCAAAACGACATACTTATCACCGCCGCGTACCATTTTCACGGTCGTACCCCCGGGCCACAAGTCGTATGATCGATGTCCGCACTTCTACTGACTCAGAAGTGTGGGCTGTTGTGTTAGGATTGCCTGGCCTAAGATCGTGCCGTCGGCACTCAAGTCGGGTGCAGACGGAGATGAAACAAATGTTGACCAGGTACTCACCCTTCGAGCGGTTCACCAATATCGACCGCTTCGGCAAGATGATGGACGAGTTGTGGAACGAAAGCGGCAGCCGGTCGGGCTGGTTCCCCTCGGTCGACGTCATAGAGACAGACAACGAACTGAAGTTCGTCGCCGACCTGCCCGGCATGTCCGAAAAGGACGTGACCGTCGAAGTGCAGGACGACAGACTGACCCTGCGCGGCGATCGGAAGTTCACGAAAGACGAGAAGAAGGACGACTACGTCATGTGCGAGAGGTCCTACGGCTCGTTCCAAAGACAGTTCCGGCTGGACACTCCGGTGAAACCGAAAGAGATCAAGGCGACCTTCGAGAAGGGCGTCCTGACCGTCAAGGTACCGAAGCAGCCCACGACGGAGCCGACGAAGATCGCGATCGCCGCACGGTGAGCGCGAAGACCCCAGACACAGGAGCAAGAACGATGAAACTCAACAACATCATGGAGGCGAACGTCAAGACGATCGGCCCATCGGCGACGCTGCGTGACGCCGCGCTCCTGATGAAGAACGAATCCATCGGCATGCTGCCGGTGGTGGACAAGAACAAAGTGATCGGCGTCTTGACCGATCGCGACATTGTGGTTAGGGGACTGACGACCGGGTCGGAACAGCAGCGCGTCAGGGACATCATGACGCACAACCCGGTAACCCTCAAGCCACAGGACGACACTGAAACAGCGATCAAGGAGATGGCTCGGCACAAGATCGGGCGTCTAATCCTGGTCGATGGCGAGCATCAACTGGCTGGCGTGGTCTCAGCGACGGACATCGCGTCGGCCGCCGCCAATCCACGCAGTGTCAACCGGCTTGTGAAGACTCTTGGTCGGGCCCACAAAGAAAAAGAGCGGCCCCTGACCAAGGCCTGACCCGGCAGGGAGGGGGCCTTGACCGCCCCCTTCCCTCTAATTTTTTCCAATCCCGAGTAACCCCTCGAAGCACAAAAAGAGAGCCGGGGCTATCCTCTTCTGGTTAGCCCCGCGCTCTTGTCGGCCCAAAGGCCTTCGTCCAGTGGTCTCCCGCTGGGCGCTCCTCCACAAAATGTGGAGGTCAACGGCGCTGCGTCTTCGTAAACTAAGACCATTTGCACGAACTGGTCTAGAAGCCGAGCCTTGCTTCTCCTTCCCTGGCGGTTTCCCAGGGGCGTTCTTGTGGCTCTCGAAGAAGGTATTCCGTCTTCGCTCCGCTCCGTAACGTCCCCCTTGGTGGACGTCCGGTCGCGGCACACCGCCGTGGTTGCATTGTGCACCGAAGGAAAGGGCGCGACAAGTCGCGCGTTCTTCGTCCAGGATATGAGGGACAGGTCGTTTGCGTGCGTTTATTGCGTTCGCTGTGTGGATCCGTTGGGAGTTGCCGGCGCTTGTTCGGTCTTGTTAACGAAGAACCGGGGCTCGCTCGCTCGGAGCGTGCCCCGGTCTTGAAATGACCCACAGGTCCCGTCCAGTGTCTTCAGTAGGACGACCCTCCGCTATGCTCGGAGGCTTGCGGCGACGCGTCTTCGTAAACTACGACCATATTGACGAACTGGTCCAGGAGCCGAGCCGGGCTCCTCCTCCACTGGCGGTTCCCCAGCGGCGTTCTCATGGCTCTCGAAGAAGGTATTCCGTCTTCGCTCCGCTCCGTTGCGCCCCCGTTGTCGGACGTCCGGTTGCGGCGCGTCGCCGTATGTGCAGTTTCCTACTGGTATTGTTCGGGGGCAAGTCGTGTGTTCCTTGTCCTTGGATGGGAGGACACAGTCGGAGTCGCTTGCGCCGCGTGCAACGAGTAATGTTTTTTGTGCCCTCCCCCTGAGGGGAGGGCAAGGGGGACATAGATTTCCGATTGCGCCCTGTTTGCGTCGTCTTTTGCTGGAGTCGAAAGTCGAGGACTCTAGGTCAGCGTATGTTCGCCTTGACGTCTTCGATGAGGGCACGAAGCCGGGCGACGACGTCAGGGTGCTGTGCCGCGACGTCCGTCGTTTCTCCTGGATCGATCCTGACGTCGTAAAGCGCGCCGGACTTGCCGAACTGCACGCGTGTCCACGGGCCGAGGCCGTCTGAAGTGGAGCCCGGGAGGATGTACTTCCAATCGCCGACGCGGATGGAGAGCGCGCCAGCCTCCTCGACGAGATACTCGCGTCCGAGCGCAGGCTTGCCGATGAGCGCAGCGAGGGCGTCGCGGCTGTCGGGGAGTTCTTGTGCGCTCGTCTTGACGCCTGCGAGGTCAGCGAGCGTACGCGAGATGTCGACCTGTCCGAAGAGGGCGTCGGTGGTCGTTCCCGGCTTGACGAAGCCGGGCCAGCGGACGATCATCGGAACGCGCGTGCCGCCCTCGAATCGCGAATACTTCCCTGCCCGGAAAGGGCCAGCGGGCTTGTGCGCACCGAGGAGTTCGTTTGCCTGGTCCGCATAGCCGTCGTCGAGAACGGGGCCGTTGTCCGAGGTGAAGATGACGAGCGTTTTGTCCGTCAGGCCGTCCTTGTCGAGAGTTTTGAGGACCTGCCCGACGATCCAGTCCATCTCGACTATGGCGTCACCGCGTGGGCCCATGCCGCTCTTGCCGACGAAGCGTTTGTTGGGGGCGCGCGGGACGTGGATGTCCTGCGTCGCAAAGTACAGGAAGAACGGGCCGCCCTTGTTCTTATCGATAAAGGAGACTGCCTTTCGCGTTAGTGTATCGGCGATGTCCTCATCGACCCAGCGCGCGCTCTGGCCGCCTGTCATCCAGCCGATGCGGGAGATGCCGTTGACGATCGTCTGGTCGTGCCCTTGGGTGAGGCCCATCTTGAGGAGGTCAGGGCGCTCCTTGCCGGATGGTGACTCGTCGATGCGCTCTTTGTAACTGACGCGGATCGGATCGCTGGGATCGAGGTTGACGACGCGGCCCTGCTCGACGAAGACGGTCGGGACTCGGTCGCCAGTGGCGGGGATGAGGAAGTGGTAGTTGAAACCGATGCTCTCGGGGCCGGGCGTGATCAGACCGTTCCAGTCGATGGGGCCCTCGCCGAGACCAAGGTGCCACTTGCCGACCACGCCTGTCGTGTAACCAGCCTGCTTGAGCGCGCTGGCGATGGTCATGGTGCCGGGGTCGATGATCATGTTCGCGTCGCCGGGTGCGACGCCCGTTCCTTTCTTGCGGAACGCGTACTGGCCCGTGAGAAGCGTGTAGCGCGAAGGTGTGCACGTGGCGGCCGAGCAGTGGGCGTCTGTGAAAGTGAGCCCTTGGCTTGCGAGGCGGTCGACGTTCGGAGTGAGGCCGGACTGAGCGCCATTGAGGGTGACGTCTCCATAGCCAAGGTCGTCGATGTAGATGAGTACGACGTTGGGCCTGTGGGCGACGCTCATGGTCGCCACGCACGCAAGCAGGGCCGTGATCATGCCTTGGGAACCATACCTGGGCGTTTGTCCTGTGCGGTTGACTCTGCGCTCGGCAGACGGCCACAATGGGGAGTCGCGGGCCACTTTAGCTCAGTGGTAGAGCAGCTGTTTCGTAAACAGCAGGTCGCCGGTTCGAGTCCGGCAAGTGGCTCCATGGAACCTAGTCTGCCGACTCTTCTCTTTCCGGTGCGCCTACGTTGGGCTTTTTCCGCGACACAACGAGAAGTGCAACCGCCGCAAGGAGGATGAACGAACCGCCTTCGGTGTCGTACGCGGCGACGGTCGTGACACGGTTGACGCTTTCGACCGTGACGTTGTCGCTGGTCGACTCCGTGTCATCAAGGGGCTTGCTGAAGTTGTACTTTGACGTATCGGAGTGCGTTGCCGGCTGCGGAAGTTTGCCTTGTAGAGACGGAGCGACGATGAAGTAACCGAGTGAGGCCGCAGTCAGGAGGTAGAGGCCGACAATCAGGAACGTCCAACCCGCCGCTTTCGTCAACCGCTTCCACTTGGGACTCGGGTTGCTTTTCATTTCAAATCGGTCAAGAGGCTCGACGCCGTGCTGTGCGCGCCGACCGTGAGGGTGGCCTGGATAGGTTCGGACTTGTGCTCAAGCACGGGGTTGAGGAAGCCGAAGAGTGCGGACAGGCTGAGGAGGGACAGCAGGATAAAGCAGACGGCCGCGAACTTGGCGGTGGCGTTCTGTGCGCGCTCGCTGACCGTGATGCCCCAGCGGATGCAGAAGTTCCAGATGCCGTAACTGAGGTGGTATGCGCAGGCGACGGTCCCGAGCATATAGAGCGCGAGCACCCAGTAGGTGCCGTTGGCCATCAACTTATCGTGCCAGGCGGCGTACTTGATGGCCTCCACTCCTGCCATGCCGGTCTTGGCGACGTAGGTGGTGGTAAAGACGTGGTAGATGAGGAAGAGGAAGGCGAAGATGCCGGAGACGCGCTGCAAGAGGAAGTATCGGTTCTCTCGGTAGCGGTACGCCTTTTCGGTGTAGTTCTCGTCGGCGCGAGCGGCGATGAAGACTCCGTAAACGGCGTGGAAGGCGAGGGGGATCCAGATCGCGACGATCTCCAACGCAAGCAGCACGTGCGTCGGCATGCTGTCAAAGAACGCGATGACGGCGTTGAACTTGTCCGCTCCCGCGAGGCTGAATGAGTTCAGCGTGAGGTGCTGGACCATGTAGAAGCCTACTGGGACGATGCCTGTGAGAGAGTGGAGTTTATGGAGTGCGTAGTTCTCGCGCATCGCGTCTCCTCGGATGGTACCTGGGGTGGGACGGCGGGCATGGGTGGGGAGAGGAGGGGTTCTTAGATCGTGCCCGGTAAGTCAAAAGGCGCGAGGAAGGGGATTCCCAGGCCCTACGGCGGATATGCTTGCGTGCATGCCCACGATCATTGACGTCCACGCTAGAGAGATCCTCGACAGCCGAGGCAACCCGACCATCGAGGTCGACGTCGCGCTGGAGGACGGCGCGTTCGGGCGCGTCGCGATCCCGAGCGGCGCAAGCACCGGCCAGTTCGAGGCGGTCGAACTGCGCGACGGCGACAAAGGGCGCTATGGCGGTAAGGGGGTGCTGAAGGCGGTGGAGCACGTCAACGAGAAGATCGGCCCGGCGGTGCTGGGATTCGAGGCGATCGACCAGGAGGAACTGGACGGGCTGATGATCGACCTGGACGGCACGCCGAACAAGGCGAACTACGGGGCGAACGCGATTTTGGGAGTCTCGCTTGCGACGGCGAAGGCGGCGGCAGAGAGTTGCGGAATCCCTCTCTTCCGGTATGTGGGTGGAACGCGGGCGAGCGTGCTGCCGGTGCCACAGATGAACGTGATGAACGGTGGCAAGCACGCGGACTCGAACGTGGACTTTCAAGAGTTCATGATCATGCCGGTCGGCGCTGAGAGTTTTTCCGAAGCGCTGCGGTGGGGCTCAGAGATCTTCCACACGCTGCGCGGCGTTCTTAAGTCGAAAGGGCTCGCGACGGGAGTCGGCGACGAAGGGGGCTTCGCGCCAAACCTGAAGTCGCAGGAGCACGCGTTCGACTTCTTGGTCGAGGCGACGCAGAAGGCAGGCTACGAGCCGGGGCGCGACGTGTTCCTTGCGACCGACCCTGCTTCGACCGAGTTCTTCAAGGACGGGAAATACGTGTACAAGGACGGCACCACAAAGACGGGAGCCCAGCAGGTGGACTACCTGGTCAAGTTGACCGAGAAGTATCCAATCATCAGCATCGAGGACGGGTGCGCCGAAGAGGACTGGGACACGTGGAAGGCGCTGACGGAGGCGGTCGGCTCGAAGGTGCAGATCGTGGGGGACGACATCTTTGTGACGAACGTCTCCCGACTGGCGCGCGGGATCGAGGAGGGCTCGGCCAACTCGATCCTGATCAAGGTCAACCAGATCGGGACGCTCACGGAGACGCTCGCCGCGATGGACATGGCGACGCGGAACGGCTTTACGTGCGTGATGAGCCACCGGTCCGGAGAGACGGAGGACGCGACGATCGCCCACTTGGCTGTCGCGACGAACTGCGGGCAGATCAAGACGGGCGCGCCAAACCGGACGGACCGAGTAGCCAAGTACAACGAACTGCTGCGGATCGAGGAGACGCTGGGCACCGCGGCGCGCTACGCGGGGTCTGGCGCGTTCGGCCGGCTGGCTGATCGGGCTGAAGGGTAGTTCAGGATCGACTTAACATTGCCGTGCACGGCGAAGGTGTCTGCCCCTCACCCTTAGCCCCTCTGGCGCGGGTTCCGACATGGGTGCCCATGCCGGAACGCGGCCAGTCCCGGAGGGGAGAGGGGGACAAATCTGATCAGACGATCGAGGCGACCTCGTTGGCGAGGTAGGCGGAGAGTTGCTCGAGGTGGTACATGTCGTGCTCGAGTATGTTGACCATGTACGCCTCGATGGTGATCTCGCCCAACTCCTGGTGCACAAAGGTCTTCTTCCAGTCGACCTCGTTGAGCATGGCGAGGTACTCGAGTGTGGTGCCTCTACGAGACTCGAAGACCTCGGCCTCGTGGAACACGTCCTTGTCGCCGTAGTGGTGGGAGAGGGCCCTCTGGGTCGGATCTTCGACCGGGCCGGGCGAGCCTGGGCGTATGTTGGCGACTCGGATGCGGTCTAAGATGACCTGCTCCCAGTCGGCTAGGTGCGCAATAACTTCTCGGGGGGTGAATCTGTCGGGTTCGGAGCGGTCGTCGAGGTGGGATTTGGGGAAAACGCGGAGGAGCCTCTCAACGACTTTCGGTGTCGAGGAGAGGGCTTTGAGCAGATCGTCGCGCATAGTCTCAGATTACACTGAATCGGCACAAATCGGACACCTCTTAACGCAGAATTTTTCCAGAACTGGGCGCCTCTGTCGCTGTCCTGGACGATCCTGCGCCGGAAGGGGCGTTGGGGATATGATTGGGCCATGGAACCACGACTGGTAGAAGTACCTGAGGCGCTGCCCCAGAAGGTCTATTCGACGGAGAAGGCTGGCATCAGTAAGGCGACCCACGACGCCCACTTAGGGCTGTGGCAAGGATATGCGAACAAGACCAACGCACTGAGGAAAATGATGGCTGAGCCGGGGTCAGGGGAGGGCGCGAACCAGATTTACAGCAACCTGCGCGCGCTGAAGGTGAACTACGCCTTTGCGTACGGGGGCTACATCAACCACAGTGTGTACTTCAACACGCTCGGTGGAAACGGGGGTGCGGCGACGGGCGACGTAGCGACGCTGATCAACGAGGCCTACGGCTCTTTTGACGCCTGGCTGGCGGACTGGAAGGCGACGGGCATGGCTGGGCGCGGCTGGGCGTTCCTGGCCTACGACCACGACGAGCAGCGGGTCCACAACTACATCGGCGACTCGCAGGACACGTGGCCGACGTGGAACAACACGCTGCTGCTGGCGATGGACGTCTATGAGCACGCGTACTATCTGGACTTCAAGACCGCGCGGCCGAAGTACATCGAGGCGTACGTGCAGTGCATCGACTGGGACGCGGTGAACGCGCGCGTCCCTAAGTAACGCTGGTTTGAGAGACCGCCGCTGACAAGTCAGCGGCGGTCTTTTTCGTGCCTGACGAAGAATCCACCCGTGGCGCGTGTCTATGCTTGTAGAGGCAATGACGGAGGAGCAATCCCTGCTGGGCGCGAAGACAGGATCGGAGGACGTCGAACGGGCCATCGGCCTGTACCGAGACCGTGTATTCCGGCTAGCGTTGGCGATAGTAGGGGACAGGGACCTCGCCGAGGACGTCGCACAGGAGACGCTGGTGCGGGCCTACAGGGCGCGGAAGACGCTCAAAGATTCGGCAAGCGCAGAGGCGTGGCTGCGAAAGATCTGTGTGAGGCAAGGGCTGAACGCGCTGAGGCGGAGGAGACTGTTCGGCTTAGGAGAGGAGGTCGCTGGGGACGAGAATGCGACCTCGGACGTCGAGGTGCGGCAGGTGCTTGCCAGCCTCGCTCCTGAACACGCCGTGATCTTGGCGCTCGTGCAGTTCGAGGGTCTTTCCTACAGGGAGGCCTCGGAGGCGCTCGGCATCCCTGAGGGGACTGTCGCCTCGAGATTGAACGCGGCACGGAGCGCCTTCAAAGCCGCGTGGGAGGGAGCGGAGTGAGGCGGGACGCCTTCCAGGCGTTGGACAGTTTCTACGCTGGAGTGCGTGAGGAGTCTGCGCCTTCCCATATTGGCCTACCGAGCCGGTCGGCCGTGGCGGACACCGTGCTCGGAGCATGCACGGCGGTCTGCGCGCTGTTGATCCTGTCTGCGATCGCGAGCTCGGTCGGTCGCAAACAGCCTCCGCCGATGGTGGTCGGAGCAGAGGCGTATGCCGCGCTAATCGAGCCCCCGGCCCCAAAGCCGAGCGAGGGCCGGGCGCGAGGAGAGCTATGGACAACAAGGCTGGCCTGAACTGGCGGGCACTGTGGCTCGGCTATACAGTGGTCCTGGTGCTGGGTGTCTTGGCGCTACCGGCGACCCGGTGGATTCCGACGCACGCATGGGGGCTTGCGGAGCAGGGGCGCGCGGATCTGTGGGCCGTTTCAAAGTCGGAGATCAAGGGCGACTCGTACGAAGCCCAGCTAGCGCGGGCTCTGACTGGCAACAGCTACATCGAGAGGATCGACTCGCTACGCAAGGTCGTCGACGCCAAGCCCGACCGCATCGAAGGCGTTGCGATCTTGTGTCGGTATATGTGTATGAAAGCGCGACAGGACAATTCGGACCTGAACGCGGTGCGCGAGCTCATCGATGAGGCTGAAAAGGGTGAGAAGCTTGCGCCTGAGAACGCTTACTTTCCGCTCGTGATCGCTGGCGCCAGCCTGATCACGGGCGACCACGGCCTCTTCGCCCAGGCGATCCATCGGTCGGCGTCTGCGACCGACTACAAGGACTACGGACTGTACGAGGCGAGCGTCGTCACCGAGCAGCTCGTGAAGAACAGAGGCTCGATTTCGAACACGCAGAAGGCCGGCGTCTACTTTTCGGTCGCGTTCGCCCATCTTTCAGTGATCAGTCAGATCAGGCGTGAACCCGAACTGTTGAGCGACCAGGAGCGGGCCGATGCTATCCGAGCCATGTTCGTGATGGCGGCGAAGGGCGACACAGTCATCACGCAGATCGTAGCGCAGGGCGTGACAGCTTTCAGCCTTTTGCCAGGGGCCAAGGGAGCGAAACAAAAACCGAAGAGGTCTGAATATGAAGCGGCCGCGAAAGCGCTTGCAGAGTCGATTCCTGGGTTTGCTGGTTCGGTCGACCACGCGGTGAGGCTCGCGGACCGCGACAACTCGGCGACGAACAAACTGCTCGACGAGGACACGGACGCGTTTCAAGCCCAGATTGACGGACGCTATCTGTACTGGTACCTGGCTTCGCACCTCTGGCTAGCCCTGTCCGTCGTCGCGGTCCTCGTCTCGCCGTGGATCTTCGCCCTCTCGGGAACGCGGTATGTGCGTCTGCTCGCAATGCCCATGTGCGTTATCGCTGCGGGGCTCATGATCGTCTCTTCGACGATCAACAGCGTTTCTGGAATCGATTTTTGGTACAGGTACGCGCCTTACGCGATCGCCCTGGGGATTGCCGGGGGGCTGATGATGCAGTTCGACAAGACCAAGCGGTCCGGGAGCGTTCTTTGCCTTGTCGTCGGCGTTGTGCTTGCGCCTGCCGTGTACTTTGCGCCCGTCTTGCTCGCGCCATACGTGATCGCGTTAGCGCTTATCGTCATTGGAGATCGCGAGGTTCCGGCTCGTCTCACGGAGGTCGTAGCCGGGCTCGCGCCGTGCCTAATCATCGCTCCGTTCGCGCTGTCGTACGTCATCGACATCAGTGCTGAGATTGTTCCGTACGCGATCCTCGTCGTGCTGCTGATCCTTCCCGTCTTGGGCCTGTTCAGAGTCTCTCGCAGAAAGAAGTGGCCGATTGCGATCTCGCTGGCTCTGCCGTGTCTCGTGGCGACGTACTGCGTGTGGGTGAACGTGTCGATGGACGCGAGCCTCGCGGGCTTCTTGCAGGGCGATTCGGCTGTAGTGAAACAGCTGCAGGACGCGGGGAGATAGGCGCCAGGCGGCGGGCTAGCGGTTCCAAAGTGGGCAGGTAGACTCCCTAACTCGCACTGGGCCCAGACTGCGGAATTGCTCCGGACTCGGGCTGAAGCGACTATGAACCACAAACCTGAGCACCGCAGCATGGGAACCGAGATCGTGTGCGTGAGCACGGGCGAGCGGTTCGGTGACGTCTATGCGCAGCGGTTGCACAACATGCTGTGCAGGAACTTCGAGGCTCCTTTCCGGCTGACCTGCCTCACCGACCGTCGGCGCGACCTGCCTTCGGAGGTTCAACAAGTTGACATCAAGGGCTTCCAGGAACAGGGGTTCTTCAACAAGATGCTGCTGTACAACCCGGAGGTTCTACCGATCGACGGGATGCTCTACATGGACCTGAGCCTCGCGATTAAGTCGGACGTCTCGCACCTGGCCTCGTACGGACGAGGGCTGGACAAAGACCTGGTCGTGATCCACGATTGGAAGAGGCCGGTGCTCAACACGTGCGTGCAGTGGATCACACGCAACGACACGACGAAGGCGCTGTGGGAGTTCTACAAGGAGGGTTCGCACCCGGAGTTCCGCACGCGCGGCGACCAGGAGTTCGTTCAGGACGCGCTCGACCTGCTGGGGCTGGGCGACCGTATAGGGTATTTCGAGGACGGCGAGATCCAGTCCTTTAAGGTGCTGCGTGCCGCGCACAGACGCTCTGACGAGGCGTTCCGTGCGCTTTGGGAGAAGACGAAGATCGTCAAGTTCCACGGGATTCCGCGGCAGCACCACGTGCTGAGCCCGTGGCAGAGGTTCTGGAACGTCACGGTGCGATATCCGCACTACGCCCGGAAGGACTGGAACTTCCTGGTGGACGAAATCCGGGAGATGTGGAGGTAGCCGGCCCACTTGGACGATGACAAGCAGCCCTGAACCCGCCACAAGCAGGACAGAGATCGTTTGCGTCAACGTCGGGCCGCAGTTCCCCGACTACTACGTACAGCGGCTGTTCCACATGCTGGAGCGGAACTTCCATGAACCGTTCCGGCTGACGTGCTTTACTGACAGGCTGCGCGACCTGTGCGGTGAGATCCGGCAGATCGACGTGCGGGAGAGGGCGCTGGAGGGGCCGTTCAACAAACTGCTGCTCTACGACCAGGAGGTGATGCCGTATGACGCGGCCTTGTTCATGGACGTTACGCTGATGATCGTTGGGGACGTGACGCACCTAGCGTCCTATGCCCAGCGCGTCAACGCCGACCTCGTCGCGGTGCCTGACTGGCGGCGCCCGGTGATGAACTCGAGCGTGCAGTGGATCACCAAAAACGAGACCCTGTGCGAGGTCTGGAAGGCGTACGACCAGGGAAAGCACCCGGAGTTCTGCACGAAGGGCGACCAGTACTTCACGTACAGCGCGCTGTGCAAGATGGGCCTGAAAGATCGGATCGGCTATTTCCCGGAGGGAGAGATCCAGTCGTTCAAAGTCCTGCGTGAAGCGCACAGGCGATCGATCGGGCAGTTCGAAGACCTGTGGGAGGTCGCGAGAATAGTGAAGTTCCACGGCACTCCTCGGCCACACGAGGTGCTCGATCCGTGGACGCGATTCTACAAGGTGACTTTGAGATATCCTCAATACGCGGCGCACGACTGGAAGTTCCTGTTGCGCGAAATCCGTGAGCACTGGCGATGAGCAACGAGAAGATCGAGAAGACGGACGAAGAGTGGCGCGAGGAACTGGATCCTGTGCGCTATCACATCTTGCGCGAGGCGGGGACGGAGCGCGCGTTCACAGGCGAATACTGGGACCATCACGAGGACGGCAGTTATCGGTGTGCGGGTTGCGGGACGGTGCTGTTCGATTCGACGACGAAGTTCGACTCAGGTTGCGGATGGCCCAGTTTCTATGAGAGCCTTGCCCGGACGATCGACACGTTCGAGGACGACTCGTACGGAATGCGGAGGATCGAGGTGCGGTGCAAGAAGTGCGGCGGACACCTGGGTCACGTGTTCCAGGACGCGCCACAGACTCCGACGGGGCAAAGGTACTGCATCAACTCGGCGTCGTTGGAGTTTACGAAGAGAGGGGAGTGAAGTGGGAGGAGCATCCGTGCTCCGTCCTCCGTTACCACCAGTCCGTGGTGACTTCCACTATCAAGAGATTAGACGAGCGAAAGGGTCGTTTGCTAGCAGTCTTGGGACTGTTTCTCCACACTTTTTGCGATTTTCAACCTAGAGCGGACCCATAGACCTTCTTCAATTCTTCGGCTGTGCGAGCAATATCGAACTCGGCGAGGGCCCTGTGGCGGGCGGCGCGGCCCACTTCACGACACTCCTCCCGCTTGTAGCACAAGTGGCCGAGGACGTCGAGGAGTTCTTCGTCGGTGTCGTAGAAGAATCCTGTCTGATGATCCTCCGCGAGGTCGGGGTGGCCACCGATCCTTCGAAGGACCGGAGCGACTCCCTGGTACATGGCCTCGAGCGCGGAAAAGGTGAACCCCGCGTTGACGCTCGGCACGACGAGCAGGTCCGCTGCCGCGATAAGCGCCTGTTGGGCGAACGGCTCGGTCGTGACTGTCACCTTCTCGCTGGAGAGCGCCATGACCTCGTCTTCAAGTTCGCCTCGCCCGGTAATCGTGAGGCGAACTTCATATGGCAGGCACTCTGCGACGTGGGCAACTGTCTGCAGGCTGTGTTCGACGCAGAACCTGCCTGCTGTTACGAGTTGAAACCGATCCTCCGGAATGGCGAGCATGGCACGGGACTCGTCGCGATCCAAAACCCTACGGTTCGATGGGAGGCCCGGCTTTATGACTTTGAGGCGTTTGGCGCCCGCGGAAGAGAGCATGTTGTGCGGGCCGCTGGAGGAACAGACGCCGGCGCGCGCCTCGTTAAGCCGTTCGATGAGGAGCGAGTGCACAGTCTTGGGCATGTCGTGCGCCGTGTAGACCCACGGCTCGGAACTTCTAAACGCCGCACTGCAAGCCCACGCCGTGCGATAGCCGAACGCGTGGACGAGGTCGAAGCCTTGGGCGGCTGCGCGAACGGCCTTGGAGACTTGACGGTCAACGGCTGGGCCGGTCTTGTTGGGGATCCACTCTTCGGCGTCGTCGACGACGGCCTCTATACCAACGCGGTCGAGCGCGTCCACGAGCAGGCGCGTATAGGTGGCGATTCCGCCGAACGTCTGTCTCCGAAGCAGGAGTACGCGCACGCTACCTGGGAACGACCTGCGCATCGACGAGCGCGTTGAGGACCTGATCGACGGTAAGCCCCTCGATCTCGGCCTCGGGCCGCAGGAGGATGCGGTGCCGGAGGACGGGCAAGGCGAGCTCCTTCACGTCGTCGGGGATGACGAAGTCTCGGTCGCGCACGGCAGCGAGCGCCTTGGCCCCTGCGACGAGCGCCAACCCGGCGCGGGGCGACGCTCCAACGAGGACGTCGTTGTTGTTTCGCGTCGAACTGACGATCTCGAAGATGTAGTTGAAAATCTTCTCTTCGACCCGGACGCCCTGGATGGATCGCCTCAGTTCTTTGAGGCCGTCCGGGGAGATGACCTTTTGCAGTCCGGCGGCCTCCAGTTCCTGGGCGCGGAAGCCCTGGTCGAAGCGGCGAAGAACGTCAAGCTCTTGCTCTGGAGCCGGGTAATCGAGGACGACCTTGAGCAGGAAGCGATCCTGCTGCGCCTCTGGGAGCGGGTAGGTGCCTTCGAACTCGATGGGGTTCTGGGTCGCGAACACGATGAACGGGAACGGAAGCGGGTAGCGGACGCCGTCGATGGTCGCCTGGCGCTCTTCCATCGCCTCGAGCAGGGCCGCCTGGGTCTTGGGAGGCGTTCGGTTGATCTCGTCGGCGAGCAGGACCGAGGTAAAGACGGGGCCCTTCCTGAGTTTGAAGTCGACGTCCTTGGGGTCGAACACGTTGG
The DNA here is from genome assembly GCA_035576225.1 of Fimbriimonadaceae bacterium. Classification (GTDB taxonomy): domain Bacteria; phylum Armatimonadota; class Fimbriimonadia; order Fimbriimonadales; family Fimbriimonadaceae; genus JADFMN01. Next base: position 16,274 of record DATLWQ010000473.1, read on the forward strand.
TGCCTATGACGTCGCTGGGCATGAGGTCGGGCGTGAACTGGATCCTGGTGAACTCGAGGTCGAGGATGTAGGACAGGGCCCGGACGAGGAGGGTCTTGGCGAGCCCCGGCACGCCCTCAAGCAATACGTGGCCGTCGGCCAAAAACGCGACGAGCGCGTACTCTACCGCCCTTTCTTGCCCGACGACGGCCTTGGCGACCTCCGCCCTGACCTGTGCCGCTGCCTCTGAAGCCCTCATGACTGTGAAATCCTACCCGGTCGAATCGGAGTCTAAAGGGGAACCCGGCGCGGCGGTAGACTGTTGGTCTAGAAAACGCGGTGAGAACCGTGGACAAGGCTTCATGAGGATTCCCGGCTCAGTACGTTTTGCAGCCATCGTTCTCGGCATCATCGCCGTGGTCTGGCTCGGTTGGAAGGGGTACGCCGCCTTCGTGCTGCGAAACGTGGTTCTGAGCCCGATCGAACCTGGGCGGATCAACGTGGTTGCGATCTCCCCGAACGCCGGCTACCGGATCATCGTAGCGAACCAGATCGCGTACCTCGCAAAGGTCGAGGGCGCCTTCGCGGCGGGCGAGATGGACGAGCGGACCGCGTCGGAGGACGTCTCGAACGCGAGCCGGCTCCCTTTGCGCGAACTCATGCAGACCTTGCAGGGGGACGACAAGGCCGTCGGCGTCCTGGTCATGCGACTCAACGACTGGAAGGAGGTCGACGAGGAGAACTCCGGCAAGGTCTGGCGCGCAGAGGACATCGAGAAGGCGCTCGGCGGAGACAAGGAACTGCTCAGCAGGCTTGAAGAAAACCTGAACGTCGACATGAAGGGCAACGGGCTGCCACAGATCGACCTGCGCGCCCTGATGAACGGCATCGTGATCGACAGCCCCGTGGCGGTCAAGGTCAGCGTCAACGGGAAGGAGCAGACGCTGATCGGTCGTGTCCAGGAATCGTACCAGCCGCTGCTGTGTGCGGCCGTCGAGGAGCGGATCAACAAGGAGTTCAACCCGTCGACCGACTTCATCAAGGGCGTCTATACCGACGAGGTCAAGAGGCGCGGCGCCTCCGAGGACGTTCGGAGGTCGTTGGAAAGGCGGATCGACAAGAAACGCATGCAGGAACTGGCGGTGCCCGCGCAAAGAGTGCTCGACAACACTGTCGTCATTCTCAACGAGAAGTACATCAATTCTGCGTCATTCACGACTTACGACATGGGCCAGGGGCACATCGCGAACGACATCCGTATCGGCTTGACGGACGACGGCCACATGAGGCTGTGGAAATACAGCCATGAGCACGACGGATTCCAACTCCTTTTCGTCGTCGATACGATCGCTATCGCCGCTCCTCGAATTACGACGGAGCTGGCCGAGCGCACAGTGACGATCCGACGGGTGCCTTCGAAAGTCCTCGTGGCAGACGCCATCGACCTATTGAACGAGATCATCAAGAAGAAGAAATGAAGACAACAACGTTTTTCGTCGTCTTTGCGCTGCTTGCCCTAGGCTGCGGGAGAGGCAGTCGCTACACGGCACAGAAGGCAAAGAAAATCACTCCCGTCCAGTTCCATGCGGGCGACGAGGCGAAACTGCTCCCGCTCAAGGTCGGGAACCAGTGGGTCTACACGCTTATCGTCGGTCAACAGCAGACCGAAGTCACGTTGCGGGTCTCCAACGTGACGCGCACCGGTGGTCGGACCAATGCGACGATCGAGAGCACTGTCCGGGGAAGCAAGACTGAGGAGTCAGAGTGGGTCATCGACAGCAACGGAATCTTCCAGTCAGCCGCGCGAAAGGACGCGCGTTACGACCCGCCACAGCCGATTGTGCCTTTCCCCGTCGAGATGGACAGGGAGAAGACGGTGACGACGGTCGGCCCGCTGACGTCAGGAGGGACTGGAAAGCAGTCTGTGACCGTCGAGTACCTCGGCCCGCAAGAAGTCGACACGGACATGGGCCGAATGTCTGCGCTGGCGATGAAGTCGACGACGACGTGGACTGCCGACGGGAACAGCGACTCCATGCACTCCATTGCCTGGTGGGTGCCGGGAATCGGGTTCGTGCGACAACGTCAGGAGATCACGACTGCCCGCGGAACGGGGGTCGTTTTGATGAAACTTAAGAGTTATTCGTTCCCATAGAGACTGGAGGACACATGAAAGCGATACGCAACATCGGACTGCTGGCCCTATTCGTCGTCGCCGTCGGGTGCAACGCCCCGAAGGCGAAGACGACCGATACCAGCGAGAAACAGACCAAAACCGCAGAGACGACGCCTGCGAAGATCGAACTTCCGGACGCCTTGAAGAGCGCGGCGTGGGACTACTCGGGCCTGGGCGAGACGCGCATGCTGACCTACACCGGAAAGATCGCCCCGGGCGCGATGGAATCGGACGGAACGCAGACCTCGGAACTCCAGTCGGTGAAGGACGGCGTCGCGACGTATTTGGTCGATCGGACGGGCGGGCTGGCCCTCATGGGTACGGACACCGTAGAACTCTCTGACAAGGGCGTGAGCACGACCGGCTCGAGCATCGGCCAGTTCGAGGAGCCTGCCTTGGAACTGCCGGCGGACTTTGCCGTCGGGAAGACCTGGGAGTCAAAGGCGACGATCACAGCGCAGGGCATCAAAAGGACGCTGGTGAGCGAAAACAAAGCGACAAAGGAGGAGAAAGTGACCGTCCAGGCGGGCACCTTCGACTGCATCGTCGTGGAGTCCTCGGTCACGATCACCGTGAGCGGATCGCCCGACAAGTCGATGAACGGCTCCTCCAAGTCCAAACTGACGACCTATTACGCCAAGGGCGTCGGTACGGTGAAACTCGTCGGGAAGGGCAAGAAGCCGGACGGCGAACTCGCCGATTTCCACATTGAACTGAAAAAGGTCGGATAATAGAGGCATGCTCTGCGCAATCGCCCTGCTGGTGGCCGGCTCGACTCCCGTCGAGTCGATGTCGGCGTACTTCCCTGTGGTGCCCGGGTCGTCGTGGGTGTACCAGGAGTCGAACGGCACGATCGAGGGGCAGGTCGAGGACAAGGTGCTGGATCCCGTCGAGATCGGCGGTGAAACTGCCTACCCGATCACTGTGAACCGACAGGGCAAGGAACTCGACAGGGCTTACTATCAAGTCGGTGCCAGCCAGGTCGCGATCGTTGCATTTGAAAAGAAGGAGCCGCTGACAAGCCCATATCCGATCATCATGAACCCGGACGTCAAGAGCCATTGGGAGCACAAGGGGGACACAATGATGCTGGGTGCGCCCGCAGACTTGAGAATGACTGGCAGCGCAAAATACGGCAAGGAGGAAACCTTCGCAGGAGAGAAGATACAGACTTTGGAAGTCACGCTGAAAGCGACGATCCTGGAAAAGTTTGGAACTCCAATCGAGACGACGCAGGTAGCAGTCTACGGGAAGGGAGTCGGGCTCCTCCGGATGGAGGCGACGACGAAGCGGAAGGTCGGGACGGAGCACTCGAGCCGGAAGTTGATAGCGTATCGGCAAAAACAGAATTGAAGACCGCCTCCCTAAAGACGCCCATCCTCGTCGGCGCATCGACGTTCGTCATCGCGCTGGCCGCGCTCGGTTGCTTCGGCAAGAAGCACGGCGCCTCGAAGGGCGACCGGTTTTCCAACAACTCGGAACTGCAGACCTACGTCGTACCCTACAAGAACGCGTACCTGATCATGGGGGGGACGTCCCACGAGACGACGGTTGAATCCACAAAGACGTCGTCTTCGGTCACGTTCCTGATGCGCGCGCACGGAACTGTGCTGGACGAAGAGAACTACACGTACGACTCGGACTCGTTCAACTACATCGGCAACAAGGACTATGGCGAGTTCAAGGAGGGGATTCCAATCCTGAAGTTCCCGTTTGCGGTCGGAGACAAGTGGGACTGGGACGGCACATATGAGATCGGCGGCCGGAGCCGCAAGTCGAGCGCAGTGATAACGACGGACTCCGAGCGTCTCGTGACGGTGGCGGGGGACTTCAACACCGTGAGGGTCACTGTGGATCTGGAAATCGAGTCCGGGGGAAGCAACGCTGTCAAACAGACGCTGAAGTTCTGGTTCGCGCCGGACTACGGGATGGTCAAGCGCGAGTTCGAGTACAGCGGCACACGGGAACCGATGCCGCCGGAAGCGACGGCGTACCAACAATGATCCGTTCTCCGCTGCGCGGATTCTCTCCTAGCGAGGGCGAGGCGAGCGGATTTGATTCGATCCTGATCGTTTCGGCAACGGTGCTCATCGTGTTCGGGCTCGCCGCTCTCTACAGCATCGACT
>DATLWQ010000474.1:0-1712 GCA_035576225.1 Fimbriimonadaceae bacterium
GTGCAATCGGCGTACGTCGCGGACTCGCAAGAGGCGCAGTTCCGGCTGAGCGCGATGAAGGCGGCCGGTCAGGACGCGCTGTTCTCTTCGGTCCTTGATCCGCTAACGGGCAGTCCGTACACGGTCGATGCGAAGGGCGCACACACGAGTGTCGAGGATGTCGGCGACAGGTACCCGTTCGTGAAGGCGCTTGCGGGCTCGCCGCTCAAGATCTGAGGGCTACTGATTCTTGAGCCGGTCTTCGAGTTTTTCCAGTTCGGAGTCGATGTCGTCGACTTTTGCTGCCGGATCTTTTTGGGCAACTTCGCCTGGTGTGGCGAGCCCCAACTTCTGCTCCAGTTTCTGCAGTTCTGCCTCGGCGGCGTAGTCCATCGCCTGATCCTCCATGTGCATCATCTTGCCCTGGAGGGAGCCGGACATCATCTCTGACCTTGCGGCTGCCTCGGCCTGCTTGTCCTGAATACGGTCTTTGATGGCGGCGAAGGAACCTTCGTACTCGTTCTCGAAAGTGAGGCCCTCGAGCGCCTTGCTGATCGATGACTGGATCTGGGCCTGCTTCCACTGCGCCTTCATGGCGAGCGCCTCGGCCGTCTTCTTGCGAACTTCGCTCTCTTGACGCTTGATCGCGGCCTTGACGGCCTCTACGGTCTCCACAGCCTGCGCGAGCGTGCTCTTGAGGGTCGCAACTGTGGCGTCAGTGTTCGCCTTTTCCCTCAGGAACGACCTGGCGAGGTCGCGGTTGCCCTGCTGGAGCGCCATGGATGCCTGCGACTCGAGTTGAGCCGACTTTTTGGTCTGCTCGTCGAGCATCTGTTGAAGGCGGTTCTTTTGTGTGATCGCCTGGACCGCTTTTTCGCGGTTCTGGACGAGCGCCTCCTGCATGTCGCGACGGGCCTGGTCCAGCATCACGTCTGGATCTTCCAGATTGTCCATCGTCCTGTTGAAGAGCGCCTTGAGCCAGCGGAAGAATCGTTTCAAGTTCAGCCTCGTTTGTGGTCGGAGCCCGGTATCGAACCCTAACATTATACAGAAGGTGGGCCGAAAGGGTTGAGCCGGAGGCTGTCAGGTGGGCCTGGTGGCACGGGCCAAAGTGCCGGGAAAGCGTCCCAGACCAGGGAACTTACGCAGGTAGAATGGCCGCTGGTTTTCGGGCCTTAGCCCGGCCCTTGGAGGAACCAGATTTAGCCATGCCGAACGTTGGCACAGTCGTACAAGTTACAGGCCCCGTCGTCGACGTGCGTTTCAGCACGGACAGCCTGCCTGAGATCAACAACGCGATCAAGATCAAGGACGCGGACCGGAAGATCGACCTCACCTGCGAAGTGGCCCAGCACCTGGGCGACGACGTCGTGCGGACGGTCGCCCTGGCGACCACCGACGGCCTCGTGCGCGGGATGCCCGCCGAGGACACCGGCGGCCCGATCATGGTGCCGGTCGGTGACGTCACGCTGGGACGAGTCTTCAACCTTTTGGGCGACCCGATCGACGAGCGCGGCCCGGTGAACGTGACCGAGCGTGCGAGCATCCACCGCCAGCCGCCACCGTTCACTGAGCAGAGCGTCAAGATCGAGGTCCTTCAGACGGGCCTCAAAGTCGTCGACCTGCTGGTGCCGTTCAACAAGGGCGGCAAGATCGGCCTCTTCGGCGGTGCCGGACTTGGCAAGACGGTCCTTATCCAGGAACTCATCCGCAACATCGCGGTCGAGGCCTCC
>DATLWQ010000475.1:0-11491 GCA_035576225.1 Fimbriimonadaceae bacterium
GCGTACTGCGTCGCAAAGAAGATCCCGTCGGCGCCGCGCTCCAGACACGCCTTCGTGAACCGCGCCATCGTCTCCGCGACCGTCTCGAGCCCCTCTTTCAGTTCGTCGCCGTGGTCATTCATGCTCCGTGCCAGCATCTCCTCGCCCGCTAGTTGCTTTCCGATCGTCAGCGGCGAAAAGATCGTCTGCAGCACGTGGACGTCGTCGCCGACGCCTTCTCGCACCATCGTCAGCGCATCGAGTTCGCGCGCCAGCACTGCGTTGTCGAGTCCCTGCGGCCCCAACCCCGTCCAGTCGCTCGCCATCTTCACGACTCGCTCAATGTGCCCTCGCGTGCCCTCTTCGTTGTTGAGGTGCTCCAACTTGCCGCCCCACGCCTCCGCCGGATAACTCGAAGCGGGAGTGACCTTGACAATGTCGAAATCGAACTTTTTCTGGAACGCGATGACGGCTCGCGCGAGCCCATCCGCCGTCAGGTCGTCGTGAGGAAAGTGCCTCCACAGAGCCACCGGAATCCTATCCGCCTTCTCCCCTCTGATCACCGCCTCGATCCGTTGTCTGTGAGTCATGGTCCGATTCTGATTCTACCGGGCCATTTGGGAGTGCGCGGGCTTGACCGCGCTTTCAATGGCGCAGGCTTGACTGCGCCCGATTGTGCAAGAATCACTCTTCAGGAGGAAGAAGAGGATTGCGAACCTGGCCCCACGCACCGCCGAGGTGCGTCACAGCACCCCGCACTTACTGCATCACTGCTGGAACCTACCAGAAGTTCCCATTCTTTCGCGGCAATGAGCGAATTGAGATCCTTCACGACACTCTGCTCGAAACGGCTGAAGACTTTGGGTGGGAACTCTTGGCATGGGCGGTCTTTGCAAATCACTACCACCTCGTCGGCATATCACCAAACGTGGAGTCCCCGGCAAGGACGCTTTGCGCCAAGGTACATACCCTCTCGGCGAAGGCTTTGAACAGGCTTGACGGTACGCCCGGGCGCAAAGTCTGGTACCGCTACTGGGACACGCGCATTACATATGAGAAGTCGTTCGTCGCACGAATGGCGTATGTACACAACAATGCGGTCAAGCACGGCTTGGTCGAGCGGCCCGACCAGTATCCATGGTGCTCTGCTGCTTGGTTTCTCCGCGAAGGGCACGGGCCGTTTGTAGAGTCTGTGCTCTCCTTCAAGACGGACGCGGTGAACGTCATCGATGACTTCTAGGACGACGCGCGTCGAGACGCGCGGGATAAAGCGCGGTCAAGCCCGCGCACTCCCAAAATCACCCGCCGTACTCGAACAACTTCTCGTTCTTGTCGAAGCACGCCACCACGCGTACAGTCGCGTTCGGATCGTCGATCGTCAGCGGCGAAGACGCCACATAGTTCCGCATGCGGCACCCGACAAGGCTCACGGTGCATTTCGCGTTCCCGCGTACCAGCAGATAGTCCTGCGACCTCCCGAGCGTCGTCAGCGCGCCGTTCGGACCGGAAAATGATTCGACGTTCGAGACCGCGAGGTGTCCCATGCCGTCCACCACGATTGGATGCACCTCCGACACCGACGCGCCCGTGTTCGCGATGATAGAGCCCTGCGCGATCTGCCAGTTACGATTGAACGAGTTGTCGCCGCGCTTCATTACCCCGACCGTCACGCAGTCGAAATTGAAACTGGTCAACTGCCCATAAGTCGCCGGACCAAGATAGATCCCGCCGTACACGCCGAACGTGAACACCCCAGTCAGTTGCGCGTTGTCGGTCTTGTCGATCCAATACGTGTACGTCTTGCGCTTCACCACCGAGTCGATAACCGCCTTCGAAAACGAGCCCTTGAACAGCCGCATGTTCGAAGGGTTGACGTGCGTGTTCAAGATCCTTGGCACGTCGTAGCAGCGCGAGATCGCGATGAACTGTCCGCTCAGAGGATAGCCGTAGCAGTCCTCGATCAGGATCTGCTCGCACGGCACCCCCTGCGCGCGAAAGTCCATCGCAAAGTACTCGCCGTAGAAAGTAAGGTCGCGCAGCGTCACGCCCTGCGCGATCTTGTCCGAGACTTTGATCGTCGGCGGATACTCGATCACCTTGCTCGCGTCAGTCAGTGTCTGGTCCGGGTACCAGAACTGGATCCCCTGGATGCGCGTTGCGCTCTCGACCGTGATGAACGGCTTTGCGGCGTCGTGGATCTCAAACACCGAGCCGATCGGCTGCGGCTTTGTCGGGCTCTTGGTTCCTCGACCGGTCGGCCCCTGCGCGCCCACCAGCGAGACGTTCGGAAGCAGTTCGATGCCGCCGTCCACCTTGTACGGCTCCGGCCCAGGTTCGACCCACAGCGCGGCTCCGTTTGTGCTCGCCCAGTTGATCGCGCGCTGAAGGTTCACAGCGTTGACGGCCGCACTGTTCGACGGTAGAACCCCGAACTCCTGGATGCTCCGCATCGGCGAAGCAAGAACTGCGACGGCAATGAGAGAAGCGACCATCTTTCGCCGCCTACAAGCCCGATCCCACGACGCGCCCCGGAGGGCGCACCTCGTCGCCCTTGGTCTTGGTGCCCGTGTCGCCCAACTTCTTCCGCTCCTCCTCGATCAGTTTGAGCAGTCGCACGACGATGTCCGGGTGCTCCGCCGCCACGTTGTCCGTCTCGTCTGGATCGGTTATGAGGTCGAACAGCGAAAGCCCGATCTCGGCGGTCACCTCCCCCGCGCGCTTGCCGTCCTTGCCCGGCAGACCCTCCTGGTGGCGGTGCTTGTGCGGCACGTGCAGTTTCCATCTCCCGGCGCGCACGGCCTGTAACTCGCCCGGCCAATAGTAGAAGAACGCGTCCGTCGGCGACTTGGCGCCGGGCGTCCCCTTCAGCAGATCGGTGATGTCGTGCCCATCGATCTCCTTCGACGGCAAGGCTGCGCCCGTGTACGCTGCGATCGTCGGCAGAAGGTCCATCGTCGTTGCGACCTCGTGGCACACGCGACCCGCCGGAATGTGCCCCGGCCACCAAAAGATCCCCGGCTCCCGCATCCCGCCCTCGAACGTCGTGCCCTTGCCCTCGCGCAAACCCCCGCTCGATCCTGCCCAGTCGCCGTACGGCAGCCACGGCCCGTTGTCCGACGTGAAGACGATAAGGGTGTCCTTGTCCAGTCCCAGCCGGGTCACCTCCTCCATAATCCGGCCCACCGACCAGTCGAGTTCAACCGTCGTATCGCCATAGAGCCCCGCGCCGCTCTTGCCGAGGAACGAGGGCGAAGCGTTGATCGGCACGTGCGTCATCGAGTGCGCGAAGTAAAGGAAGAACGGCTTTTCCCTGTGGCGACGGATGAAGTCGAGCGCGCGCTCCGTGTACTTGCGCGTCAGCAGGCCCTGCGTCGCCATGTCCTTCACCGGCTCGACCGGCGTGTTCCCCTCATAAAGGAAGAGCGGCGGCCACTGTTTGCCGTTCATCGGCCACATGTCGTTCGAGTACGGCAGCCCGTAGTATTCGTCGAACCCCTGTGCAAGCGGCATGAGCGGCGGCGTCACCCCGAGGTGCCACTTGCCGACCATCGCAGTCGCGTAGCCTCGGGCCCTCAACATCTCGGCGATCGTCGTCTCGTCCGGGTTGAGCCCGGTCTTCGAGTCCGGGTTCAGCACCTGCGGCACCGAGACGCGCTGCGGATAGCAACCGGTCAGCAGCGCGGCGCGCGAAGGAGAACAACCCGGCGACGCGACATAGAAGTCAGTGAACCTCATCCCCTGCTCTGCCATCTTGTCCAGGAACGGCGTCTTGTAGTGCGTTTGGCCATAGCAAGACAGGTCGCCCCAACCGAGGTCGTCGGCGAAGATCACGATGACGTTCGGTGGGCGCTGCGCGAGCGCGCCGGCGGCGAGCCCGACGAGACACAGCCCGAGCAGGGCGCGTTTCATAAAAGGATTATGCCAGAGCCGTCAGCGCGGAAGGCCGGGGTACATCTTGCGGCTCATGGCGAAGACGTTGACTTTCCAGCCGTCCTTGGTCTTGTGGAGTTCCAGTTCGTAGTTCTCGGGGTAAGAGCCGTTCGTGCCCGCGTTGCGCGTGACCTCCATCCAGACGATGGTCATCTGGTCGGTCGACTTTCGTACGCCTTTGATCTGGTAACTGAACCGGTAATAGGGCGCGGCGACCTGCGTCGCGTACTTCCACTCGTCGAGCAGTTCGTCGTGAGGCACGCCCTCTGCAAGGCTCATGTCGGTCAGAGACTTGTAGTCGCCCGCCGCGAGGTACGACATAAACCGGCTCGCCGCCGAGGAAGGAGACTCTCCCGAGGAGAGCGCCATCACGGCCAGACCAACGACAAAGGCCACAATGATAATCGCCGTGACGCTGACTTTGCCCGACCTACGCATCAAATCCATTAAACCTTAGCCTCCGCCGATTGGTGCCCGCGCAACCATGCCCCAGGTCCTTTCGACGTCGATCAGCCACCTGCCGCGAGGCTTTTGAAGGAAGTACTCGATAATCACCGTCCCGGCGAGCGGGCTCTCGTAGAGCACCGCAACAGCAGACTCCGTGCCTCTACGCTTGACCTGGATGATCCGGAAGTCGGTGCTGTGCTTCAAGAGCCAGTCCAACTGTACGATCAAGTTCTGTGCCGGTGGAGACTGGACGCTCTGCAAACAGACCTGGCGCAACGTGTCCGCGTTGCCGGTCGCGACCCCATAATGGAACCGGCTGACCGCGCTCTCGGGGCCGCTGTACTGGGCGCCCGCAAAGACGGAGACCGTCAGGATCGCGAGGATCCCCGCCGCCACGATGCCCTGCGTCTGGCGGGAGACTGCCTTCATCCAACACGATCTTACCTGCCGCCTGAACTCGCTCCCACTTCCGTCGTCTGACCTTTCATAGCCATAATAGATGGTGCAGGTGACACATGAGCGAGTTTTCGAGGCGTGAGCTCTTTCGTCGTGGGGGCATGATTGCAGTCGGCATGATGGCGCCACCCTGGCTTGCCACCATCGCCAAAGCGGACATGCTCCGCCTGGCCAAGGGCCAAAAACCGACCTCGGACACAGTCCTCGTCGTCTGCCAGTTCTCGGGCGGCAACGACGGGCTCAACACCGTCATCCCTTACGCCGCAAGTGAGTACTACAAACTCCGCCCGACCATCGGCATCCCCGAGACCGACGTCCTCAAACTCAACGAGTCGATGGGCCTGCACCCCGGCATGACGGGGATCCAGGAACTCTACAAGGAGGGCAAGGTCGCCATCGTCCAGAACGTCGGCTACCCCAGCCCCAACAGATCGCACTTCAAGTCGATGGACATTTGGCACTCCGCCAGCCCCGACGGCAAACTGCCCTACGGATGGATCGGCCGCTACTTCGACCTCGAAGCGACTCAAGGTCCGCTCAACGCGGTCGCCGGGCTCGGCCTCTCCGTCGAAAAGCCGCGCGCACTCAACGCCAAGACCAGTTCGATCCCCTGCTTCGCCAGCCTCGCAGACATCCAGGCGATGGTCGGCAACCAAGACGCCGAGCGGCTCCTGCGCGAGATCCAAGGCCCCGAAGCCAGTTCCGGCGCGGTTCGCACCATCCAGATGGCCAACGACGCCGCACTGGACGCCATGACCGAACTGCAGGGCAAACTTGCCACCTTCACGCCCAAACAGACCTACAACAACGACAAGTTCGGCAGCGGCTTCAAGCAGATCGCCCAGATCGTCGTGGCTTCGCCGCAGACTCGCGTGATCTACTTCAGCGCGGGCGGGTTCGACACCCACTCCAAGCAGGCGGACACCCAGGCCAACCTGCTCAAGCAGTTTGGAGACGCCGTGCTCGCCTTCCAGCGCGAAATCGAGGCGGCCGGTCGCGCCGACAAGGTTATCGTCGTCACCTTCAGCGAGTTCGGCAGGCGTTCCTACGAGAACGGAAGCCTTGGAACCGACCACGGTGCCGCGGCACCCATGTTGCTCATCGGAAAGAACGTCAAAGGCGGCTTCCATGGCGCCAACCCCGACCTGGTCAACCTCGACCATGGCGACCTCCAGTGGAAGATCGACTTCCGACAGGTCTACGCGACCTCGCTCGACAAGTGGATGGGGAGCGACTCCTCAGTCGTGCTGGGCCAGGACTTCGGCTCGATCGACGTCCTGTAGTTCAAGCCCGAACACGCTCTCGAAGGCGCGCTTTACGATCAGAAGCGCGTCTTCGTTCGTCACGACCTTCCCCGCAGCACGGCTCAGGCTCGTCACCCCGTGCGTCTTGACTCCACACGGCACGATCAGCCCGAAGGGCGAGAGGTCGTTGTCGCAGTTGATCGCGATGCCGTGGATGCTCACCCACTTGCGGATCTTCACACCGATCGCCGCCACTTTCAGCCCGTCGATCCAAACGCCGGTGTTGACCTCGGGCTCACGGCCGGCCCTCAGACCAAGTTCTGCACACGCGACGATCACGCACTCCTCTAGGTCGCGCATCCACTTGTGCAGGTCTTTGCCGTGCCTCCGAAGGTCGAAAACGGGATAGACAACCAACTGGTCAGGGCCGTGAAACGTCACATCGCCGCCGCGGTCCGTCCTGACGACCTCGATCCCGTGCCTCGCATATTCGGAGACCGGGAGCAGCAGGTTGTCCTCGTGGAAGCTCGCGCCAAGCGTCATCACCGCGTCGTGCTCGACGAACAGGAGCGTGTCGGGCGCACCGCCGACGACCTCCTCCGCGACGCGCTTCTGAACGTCCCAGGCATCGTTGTAGCCCATCCGGCCAAGATCGATGCTGCGCCCCGTCATGACGTCAGTTTGGGGTCGAGGACGAGGAACACATTGAGACCGTCCACCTGCTCGCGCAGCCCGGTGACGCGCTCGTCGGCCAACGACGTCGCAACAGGCTCAGAGAGCGCGATGCCACCGACCGGAGCCGAGCGCTCCAAGTGCGCCGCGATGTCGATCAGTTCGTTGAACGGCACGTCTGTGAGTTGCGCCGAGGTGCGCCCCGTGTGCACGCCGATCCGAACGCGGAACGGCGAGCCAAGACGGTTGACCCTCTGGTTGAACTTTTCGAGTTCGGTGTGGACCTCTTTGGCGAAGTAGAGCGCTTCGGCGCAACTCTCGAACGAGAAGATCGCACCGTCGCCGGCAGTGGAGAGCCGCGTACCACTCCGGCGAGAACTCAGGCTCGAGAGCAGTTCCTGGTAGGCGCGAAAACTATATTCGATCGACAGCGGATCCGAGGCCGCCTTCATGCGCGTGCTTGCCGCGACGTCGACCGCAACGACGCAGGTCGCGCCCTCCGTCGGGTTGAGCCTCCACTGGATCTCGACCACCTCGGCGAGCATCACTGCCGGGTCGCTGTCCATCAGTTTTCTACGGACGCGCGCGCGGGTGTCGATGTGCGCACCCACACCCCCCACCAAGGCACAAAGTGCGACGACGCCGAGCCCCGCAAGTAGGGAGCCGTTTTCAGCAAGCGAGGCGATGTACGAGGGGCCAAAGAAACTCACAGGCAGGAGTTCGATCGCCAACGAACCGCCAAAAACGAGAACCAGTAGAAAGAGCGCCTTCCGCACCCCGCCTGCAACGTATCCGATGCTCACGTATGCGATGACCTTGAAGAACGCGAGCGCAACCATGATGAAATCGGGGACCTCGCCCGGCACCATGAAAGATGCGCGCGCAATGATTCCGAGCCCGCCGACGATACCGCCCGCACAGATCGCCATCGCCGGCAACCACAGCGACTTGCGCACGGTCTCCAAGGCTCCGAGGTGCCGGGTCCCCTGGACGCCTTCACCGAACGCACGCAGTTTCGACTGCAGTTCGAACAGGCGGTCGAGGAGTTCCTGCCTGGTCAGGCGCTTCTCCTTGCGGTCGGCGCGCGCAGTCCGTAGAAAGCCCCCTATGAGGGAAAGCATTGCGGCAGGCATGAAGTACACCGCCGCCAGGAACGCTGCCACAAAGAACACCGTCACCGGGCTGAACGACCGGACGGTCACAGCCGTGCTGTTCATATAGAGGGCCGTCGGGGCAAGCGCGACGAACATGACACCCGTACCGAAGAACGCGTACCGGAGCATGCCGTTGGCCAGGTAGGCGATCCAGTGGATGACGATCAACGCAGCCACGGAACTTCCCATCACCCAATTCATGACGTCCATAAGTTCCTGTCCGCGGATGGGCAGGGCTCCTGCTCCCGCCAATGCCCGCATGCCGAGCACGATGGCCAGGACGAGCACGGTGGTCACCGGGATCGAGGTCGTAGGCTTCGCACCGAGTTCCACAAAGATGTTCTTGGCGACCGAAGCGACTCCCCCGAACGTGCTCTTCAGTGCGACCAGGAACGACTCCGACGTTGTGAGTTTGTTCGGCGAGCCTCTCAGCGTGTCGAGGACGTCGCGCACGAAGCTTTCGTCAAGCGAAAACCGCTTGGCAAGCTCCGAAACAGAGTGGTTGACCTGGTAGGGCTTGGTACGGAGGTAGTCGGCCAGGAGTTCAATCTGCGACTCCTCGCCCGCTGCCTGCGCGTTCTGTAACAAGACTTCCGCCATCCCATGCTCCTACCGAGGAGTACAGTCGCCGGGCCGCGAAAGTTCACAGGGCCTAGCCCTTGTCGGCTTCGGCCTTCTTGGTCGTCTTCTTGGCTGCGGGCTTCTTCGTTGCCGTTTTCTTTGCAGGAGCCGTCTTCTCGGTCGTCGCCTTCTTGGTCGCAGGCTTCTTCGGGGCCGCCGTCTTCTTCGGGGCCGCCGCCTTCTTCTTGGCAGGCGCCCTCTTCTCGGCCGCCTTTTCAGCGACCTTGGAGGCTGCCTTCGCGGCGACTTTGCCCTTGCCGGCCTTCAGTTCCTTGACCTTCGCCTTCACCGCTTTCTCCTTGCGGCGACGGCGCGTGCGCAACTCTTTGTTTCGGACTCTCATGCTTTCGGTTTCCTCGGGTTCAGGGAGGCTAAGGATACCCCCGGCTAGAGCGCGCGGATGGACTCGAGGTCGGCTTCGTCCGGTACGGCGACGCCGACGTGGCGCACCACCCTGGCGCTCGCTTCGACCGCCAACCGGAGTAAGGCCTCGCTGAGATCGCCCCCTGCGAGCCCCAGAGCGAGCGCCGCGATCACCGTATCGCCGGCCCCGGCCGTGTCGTAGACCTCCACCTTTGGCGGTATTGCGGACATCGTCCCAACGGGCGTCGCGGCGACGATCCCCTCGGCACCGAGCGTCACAGTCGCGCTCTCAGCCCCCAGCCGCTCGCGTATCTGCCCGGCCGACCTCTCCGCGTCCTCCCTGCTCCCGATCTCAGAGCCCGAGAGTTCAGCCGCCTCGGCCCGGTTCAGGCTCAAGAGTTTGCAGCCGTGGTACAGCGCGGCGCTGCGCGGCTTGGGGTTCACCGCCACGGGAACCCCGCGCTCACGCGCGGCCTGGAGGACCTCTTTGGCCACAGCGTCGGGCAAAGCGCCCTTCAGGTAGTCGCTCATGACCACCACGCCACAGCCCTCGATCGCTCCCTTCACCGCGTCGACGACCTGCGCAGCGACCCCGCCCTCTACGCTCCGCGTGCTCTCGCTGTCGATCCTCAGAACCTGGTGGGAATGGTCGGCGACGACCCGCGTCTTCCTTGTCGTTGCGCGGCCAGGGTCGGTCACCAGGCGGGACTCCAGTCCCCGCATCTCGCCGATAGCGGAGCCGAGCGTTCGGCCCGCATCGTCCTCGCCGACGACCCCGACGAGCCTCGCCGTCCCGCCGAGCGCAACAATGTTCTTGGCGACGTTGGCCGCGCCACCGGGCACCGAGTTGGTGCGCTCCTGGCTGATCACCATAACCGGCGCCTCGGGACTGATCCGGTTCGCGCGCCCGAACACGTACTCGTCGAGCATCACGTCGCCGACGACGAGCGCCCGCACGCCCCGGAACGAGTCGAGCAGGGCGCCGAGGCTCATTCCGGAGTCTCCTCGGGCGCATCTTCGGGCAACGAAGCCCTGGACCGCCTCCCTAACACCCAGAGCCAGAGCCCACCCAAGACGACCAGAACAAGCGCAGCAACCTGGGCCTGCGTCACCGGCAGCGTCCCCCAGTACGTCGAAGTCGCTTGGCCGGAAGCGACCTGCAGGTCGCTTCCGGCTCGTGCAAATTCATAGATGAACCGGGCGGCGCCCCAAAGCAGGACGGCGAGCGCGAACGACTGCCCTGCAGGACGCGGCTTGTGCTCGAACCACCAAAGCACGCACAGTCCAGCGAGAACATAAAAGGAGTCATAGAGTTGCGCTGGAGCATAGAGGCCCTCCACACCCTCCACATGGACTCCGAACCACGCGGTCGTTGCATGCCCGTAGCAACACCCGTTCAGCAGACACCCGACGCGACCGATCGCGTGCGCGACCAACAGCGGCGCAGAGAGTACGTCGAAGAACGCCCCAGTCGAGATCTTTGCCCGCTTGGTGTAGAGCCACAGCCCCACGACGGCCATCAGGATTCCGCCGAAACTCGTCAATCCGTCAAATCGCAGCGACCACAGTTCGTTCGTGTGCTTCGAGTAGTAACCCCACTCTTGAATGATGAATCCGAGCCGCGCTCCGATGATGCCCGGCACGATTCCCCAGAACGCGGCGTCCATCACCCGTTCCGGATGGATTCCCCAACGCCTGGCCCGCCTTGCGCTCCACCACATGGCGAATAGGATGCCGATCATCAGCATGACGCCGTACGATCGGACCTCGAACTCACCAAAGTGGATCCCGAACAGACTGAACCGTGGGATGGTGAACAGGACGGGATGCATTCAGACAAAAGGATAGCAGACCCATCCCGCGCCTTCGAGTCACAAGGTACAACCGATGGATGGCCGAGGCCCACGACGCGGCGGAGATCCTCAACCAGGCCCTGCCCTACATCCAGCGGTTTCAGGGCCAGACCTTCGTCGTCAAGTACGGGGGCAACGCAATGTCCAGCCCTGAGGCCGTGCGCGGCGTCATCCGCAACGTGCTCCTGCTCCAACTCGTGGGAATCAGGCCGGTGCTCGTCCACGGCGGTGGCCCGGAGATCGAGTCGCTCCTTGCACGCCTGGGGATCGAGACGCGCACGGTCGAAGGGCTGCGCGTTACAGACGATGCGACCATGGAGGCCGTTGAGATGGCCCTGGCCGGAAAGGCGAACAAGGCGGTCGTCGCCGAGGTCCAAGCCTGCGGCGGAAAGGCCGTCGGAATCTCAGGGCGCGACGGCGGCACCATCATCGCTGAGCCCGTGTCTAAAGAACTCGGGCGCGTGGGCAGGATCGTCAAGGTCGACCCGACCCTCATCAACATCGCTTGCGAGAACGGCTACGTGCCGGTCGTGTGCTCAGTGGCCTCGGCCGGCGACCACACCGCGCTCAACGTCAACGCGGACTCCGCAGCCGCAGCCGTAGCAGTTGCCGTGCGCGCGCAGAAACTGCTCGTGCTCTCAGACACCGACGGCGTGCTTTCGGACAAGGAAGACCCGGCCTCGCTGATCAGCCGCCTTTCGGTCAGCCAAGCGAACCAGATGGTCGAATCGGGCAAGGCGGACAAAGGCATGGTGCCAAAGCTGCGCTCGGC
>DATLWQ010000476.1:0-3764 GCA_035576225.1 Fimbriimonadaceae bacterium
AGCCTGGCACTTGCGCCGATCCGCTGCTGCTCGAAAGAGCGATGACTGCACCGCCTGCAGGAGCCGGAGCGGAGAGCGTAATCTGTCCTAGAGATGATGTTCCGCCATCCACGGTCGTCGGCGTCAAGGTCAGTCCCGTCAAAGTCGCCGCGACCGCAGTCCCTGACGTGTCGATTGCGTACAGATATGAGTACGTATCGGACGCTGCGGTCGGGATCGTCGTACCGAAGTATACGGTCTGGCCGTCGGCCGCGAACCGCGGGCGAGAATTCATAGCCTGATTTCCGCCGTTCTCAAAGGGGAGTCCTACCTCCCAGAGTGTCGCGCCGTTTGCCGCGTTGTAAGCGCGGACAAAACCGGGCTGACCGTTAGTGCCGCCTCCTGCGAACACCATTCCGCCCGCCGGGTTGGCAATCGGATACTGGACGCTGTTGACTCCGTCCGTGACGGACCAAAGAGCGTGGCCGCTCGAATCAAGGGCGCCAAGATGGATCAGTTGGAACGCGAAGTAGACGTTTCCGTTCGGTCCGAGGTCGGGCGCTGAAGTGCCTCCGAACTCGGTGACTCGCCACTTGCTTGTTCCATCCGGATTGAACGCGTTAACCGACGTAGAACTGCCGATGTCGACGCTGCACGCAGTGAAGATCGTACCGTCCGGCGCTGTCGTGGCCTGTCCCTGCGGCTGCATGAAGTTGTCCCATGTTTGCGTCTCGGGAGTGGCAAAGGCAAGTGAGCCGGATGCCATATTCCACGCCCACAGGAATCCTGAAGGCGACTCGCCGAAGCTCAGGTACACCTGGTCGGAGGGGCCGCCAGGAACTGTCGGACCGAACGCGAATTCGGCTCCGTACTCAAAGAGGTCGAAGAGATCAGTTGAGGAGTAAGTCCAAGCGATCGTGCCATCCGGGTTGAAGGCGTAAACCCCAGTGACCGGGTCAAAGAACACGTAGATCTTTCCATCCGGCCCGACGGTCGGTCCTGCAGCGATCGCCCTCGGGTCAAGTGAGGTGAATTCCCACTTGAGCGACCCGTCGGGATTTAGCGCCGTTACTGTGGTGCTGTTTCCAACATAGACAGTGCCGTCCGTACCCACGCTGGGCGGGCCAGATGCGAACGTTCTCGTGTGGAAGATCCAGTTGAGGCCACCGTTGGGCGCAAGCGAATAGACGAATCCGCCCGCGTCGTGGGCGATGATCGTTCCATCTGGTGCAAGTGACGGACGCTGGAAGATGTAGGGAGCGTCCGCCTGGAATCGCCAGTTGACGCGCCCGTTAGGCTGCCGGTCGACGACGGTGATCGTGATCGGCGGACTAAACGCGGATCCGATCCTTACTACGATGTCGTTGCTGCCGAGGGGGGTTGCTTCGGGCACATAAGCCACGATCAGGTTGTCGTTCCACCTCGCATGGGGAGCGACCAGACCACCGACAAGCACGTCGCTCGACGGTCCGGGAAGGCCGAAGCCGGATCCACTGATCACGACTCGGCCGCTTCTCGTTACGGTCGTCGACGAAACTGAAGAGATGATCACCTGCCCAAATGCGACGTGGGCGGCGACCATTGCGATGACAATTACCAACAGACGGCTCAAAAACCTAGCCATTTTCTTACCTCACGCTCAGAGTGGAGCGTTCTGGATCACGCCTTGATACTGAACCGACCTCTCTTTTGGTACTGTCCTGATTTCCAATGACGGTAATGTTGCCTGAGGACTTCCCGTCATGCTCTACGTGATTGCTGCAAGGTTCTAATACAAGGGATTTTCAGGTTCTTCCACCATAGCAAGGCGGGCCAGCGCACATAGCAAAACAGGTAAATGACTATAAAGACCGTTATGGGCATGATTCGCCATAAGTTCTTTCAATGGCGAGGGTGGGGAACCGAGAAGAGTTCGACACTGGTCTTGTTCTCAGTTTGGCCCTTGCGACGTTGTGCGCGGCGATCACGAACAAAGTGGTCAGGCGCAGTCGTTTGATCATGACGCGCGATTTGGCCGCATGAATTCTGACTCTGCGATCAGAGGTTCGAGGCTGGTCTTTCTCGAGAGTGTGAGAAGGAGCGGCGTAGTCATGATGGTCGTAACCACGGCCATCATCACGAGCATGCTAAAGACGTTCTCAGGCAATACACCAAGGTCTTTGCCAATGTTGATGACAATCAGAGCCATGAGCGCCCGTGTGTTCATCATTGCGCCGATACAGCCTGCCTCGCGCCAGGAGAACCCGCTGAGCCGTGCGGCTGTCGTGCATCCGACCAGTTTGCCGAAGATCGCGACTAAGGAGACCGCTCCGGCAGCGAGCCACAGGGCTGAGGTGTCTAGGCTTCCGATATTCGTCCTCAGACCCGTATAGGTGAAGAACACGGGAAGGAACAGAACCGTAGTGATTCCGGACAGCCGTTCGCGTACTGCCTCGCGTAAGCCCGGAGTCTGCGAAAGCACCGCGCCGAGGACGAACGCTCCAAATATCGTGAAGATTCCGATCTTGCTGGTTGCGAGGGCGCACAGGAAGAGCATGATGAGCAGCACCGTCATCGAGCGTAGGCCGAGGCCGTGCTCGCGCACGATCTCCTGGGCAAGCCATTTTCCGACGACAGGCCGGATGACGAACGCAACCAACAGGAAGAACCCTGCGGTCATGAGGGACATGCGGAGTGCGACGGACGGGTCGTAGGCCGCCTGGACGACCGCCGTCACCGATGCAAGAAGAATCCAGCCGACGGCGTCGTCGATGGCCGCAGAAGTGATCGTGACCGTACCCAACCTTGTACGTGCAAAGTTGAGTTCGAGCATGATGCGCCCTAGGATCGGCAGAGCCGTAATGCTGAGGGTCGTGCCCATAAAGAGCGCGAACGGCCAAGGGGAGACATCGAGGCCGAGATAAGGCACGAGAGCGTGTCCAAGCCAAAGGCCGAGCCCGAATGGAAGGACAGTTCCCATGGCCGAGATCGAAATCGACGCGTTGACCTTAGACTTAAGGTGTACGAAGTCGAACTCAAGCCCTATGTTAAAGAGAAGGAGAACGAGGCCGAGTTGAGCGAGCGCAGTGAAAACCTCAGCGACGGCGGGATCGAACACTTTCGATGAAATCTCCGGGAAGAACCTCCCGAAAAGCGACGGTCCCAGTACGATGCCCGCCAGTATCTCGCCCACGACAATCGGCTGCCGGAGTTTCTTGAAAAGGGCGGACAGAATGCGGGCGGCAGCAATGATCACGCAAAGTTGGACGAGGATCGTCTGAAAGGCGCGTTCGCCCGTGGCCACGGCGAGTAGGTCGGAGATGTTCGTCGGTGTGCCCATGTCAGTGTCCGGCCTGCTCGAAGGGCAATGATATCACAAGCCTTACACCGGAATTCGAGTTCGCCTGGCGGGCCAAATAATCGCTGTCACGTGCAGGTTCAGTTTAGGCGAGGCCGCAGATCTGCCCTGTAACTGTTGCTAGGGTGCGTCGTCTGACTTGCGGAGGACTGTGATGTCGATAGAGTATTTCGACGCTGTCGTGAACGCCCTCGTGGATCTTCTCGATCTCGTCAAGACGTTCGCGCTGCCGGTGGCCATCCTCGTAGGGCTCTTCGTGGTTTCAAGGGCGATTGCGAGCAGATTTGGGGACGGGGAATCGAACAAAGGCGCGGTGAAGGCGCTGCCCTTCGTTCTGGCAGGAATTACGCTTACCGCGGTCTTCTACTCGTGCTGGTCAGCGCTGGATTCGGCTGAAAACGTCGCCCAAGTTCGGTTCGACCTAGTGGATCGAGCCCGCGCGACCTCG
>DATLWQ010000477.1:0-1616 GCA_035576225.1 Fimbriimonadaceae bacterium
ATTCTGGACACCCGACCCCGACCCACGTCGACTTCCAAAAGCGGTGACGAGTCACCGCACTCCGAAGGGTCAGTGCACAAACAGAAACTGCTTCGAGTTAATCAGCGCCCACAGGAGGTCCTGGTAAAAGACCTGGCGGTCGGGGCTGTCATCGAGGAACTGCCGGGCGGTGGCGACTTCGGAATCGCTGGCCGGGCGGCTGAGGACGACGAGGTACATGTCGCGGATGATCTCGTCGTCCGTCTTGTCCGTTGCCAGCCATTGGGCGACGCGGCCGTTCGCGTCGGCGATCTTGTCGGCCAGGATGTCGCCGTTGAGCGTGTGCAGCGCCTGGCCGAGGTTCTCGTCCGGCATCCGTTCACATTCGCAGACGCTCACACGCCGCGGCTTGCCGAACGTGTTCAGGAAGTAGTTCGGGTATTCCGCGTCGGGGAGTTCGACGGCCCGCGTCCCGAGCGGCAGGCTCTTGAACTTCGTCTGCACGCCGGTCACGAAGTCGATCGCGTCCAGCAGTGACTCGGCCGGGATCCGCTTGACCAGGTAGTGGCTGTAGAACTTCTCGTCGGACGCGTTCTGCTCGGTCGGCTGCGAATCGAGTTGATACAGCCGGCTGTTCATGATGTTCCGGATCAGCAGCTTGAGGTCGAATCCGTCGGCGACGAACTGCTGTGCCAGCGCGTCGAGCAGCGCGGGGTTCGTCGGCGGGTTGGTGGCCCGCATGTCGTCCACCGGCTCCACGAGGCCGCGACCCAGCAGGTAATGTATGTACCGGTTCACCACCGCGTCGGCAAACGCCTTGTTCTCCGGCGACGTCAGCCATTTTGCGAGTGGAATGCGGCGGTCGAGCGGGTCGTCGACCGGCTCCCCGTCCAGCGGCGTCGGGGGCATGACCTGCCCGGTGCGGGGGTTCCGCACGTCACCGGAGGAGCGGACCATCACGACCGACTCGCGGCCGAACAGGCCGAACTCCTCGCTGTTCTTCGTGCCGACGCGGGAGAAGAAGGCCGCAAACGAGTAGTAGTCGTCCTGACTGTAGACCTCGAACGGATGGTGGTGGCACTGGGCGCACTGCAGTTGGACTCCGAGGAACAATTGCGCCGTCGCCTCCGCGAGTTCCGAGGAGTTGCCGAAGATGCGGTAGTAGCTGGCCGGGCCGCTGGAGTAGATCGACCCCTTGGCCGTCACGAGTTCGCGGGTGAACTGATCGAAGGGCTTGTTCTGGCGGAAGGAGTCCTTGATCCAGTTGTGCATGGCCCACATCCGCTGCTCGTCGGCGGCCTGCCCGTTGCTCGTGTTCCGCAGCAGGTCGGACCACTTCAGTGTCCAGCAGGCGGCGTAGCGGTCGTTGTAGATGTCTAGGTTCGGGTCTCCCGTGAGCCCGAGCAGCCGGTCGATGAGCTGAGCGCGTTTGTCGGGAGCATCGGACGCCAGAAACGCCGTCGTCTCTTCGGCCGTCGGGATGCCGCCGATGGCGTCGAGAAACGCCCGGCGGATGAACGTGGCGTCGTCGCACAGCGGCGAGGGTTCGATTCCCAGTTCCCGGAACTTGTTGGCCGCCAGTTCGTCGACGAAGTTGTTGTTCTGCCAGTCCGCGAGTTGGGCTTCGGGTCCATAGG